>CAXGXL010000335.1:0-4906 GCA_964013555.1 uncultured bacterium | reverse complement strand
CCCTTAGGGGAAGTATCCTAAATTCTAGCGGACGTAACCGGGCCGCATGATTTTCTAGTACGCTGACTCGTACAAAGTGTTTCGCCTCTACTAAGTCAATAGTTGGATTTTTGTTTTCCGAGGGTGAGCGACTAGGGTCTTGGCGCCAAGAACATAGTCCACCCTGTTGAACCTGCCTGAATTCTTACTAATTTACCTCTGGTACCGTTGTTGGTGTTGGGGCGATTGACCCAACTTTTCCACCGAGGATGTAGTCAAGGGCAACCGCATCTCGAGGAATAAAGGCGCCACCAAAGAGCATATCGTATTGCTCGTAGAGCTCTTGATTGGTTTTTCCTACATATTCCTCCGGGACCTCTTTGTCCCACTCCCCACCTTCAGGGCTTTCAAATACTTTTGCGTTTGTGGCGCTCATTGGAACAAAGTCTGGAGTTTGTTGATCGAAATAGAGGCCTCTTGCCCAACCATCGAAGTTCAGTATGATGCGATCTGGCATAAGAAAAAAGAGGGTTGCTTTAGTGAGATCCGTGTTGAGCAATCCGTTTTGAATCTCGGCTTTGAGTGTGAAATTTGGGTCCATTTTTATTTTTGCCTGCCGCTGTGTAATGGTGCTTTCCGCAAAGGACGTATTATTTAGGAACAAATTTCGAGGACCCATTTGTGGGTTGCGGATGCGGAAGTCAATTTTGTTTGCATACCGACCGCCCTCAATGGTTGTGTAACCCTGCGTAGGTACGTCGATTCCCACTTCAAAGCCTTCGATATCGATATTTTCAAAGCGGTACCGGTTCATAAGATGAAAATGATTTGCGTCAATACCGATACTACCAGGCAAACCACTGCCGACTAATCGGGAGTTCTTAAAGGTAACGTGCTCAGCATAATTGAGGTCTACAGCGCTCAATTGGATGCCCCACAACGTGAGCTCTTCAAAGGTTGATTCAAGTTCTTGCCTGAAGGCGGGTGTTACTTGCACTTCGGAACGTTCATTCTCCATAAACGAGGCATGCAAGTAGTAAAGTGATAACCCTTTAACTGCTGAGTAACCCACATTATTCTTGAAGGAACCCACCGGTACCCACCAGACGTCAACGGGCTCTTGGTCATTGAGGAGGTGCCCGTTGGGGATGTTGGCGTTGGGCATCTGGCGCATGCCTTTGTTCCATTCGATCAGCCCTTCGGTCCAATAGATATAAGCGTGCCCACTTGCTCCGGAGACGACGTTACCCTCTAGTTTAGGGCCGCCTCCGTGGATCCAAAAACCGTCTCCTTGAAACGAAAAATCTTGTGCATTCTCTCTAATATCAAGTACCTCTTCGGCGCCGCCAAGGAGGGGGAAATTGGGGTTAACGGTTCGAATTGCGATGTTGTTAATAAAGGAACCTACTTCATCGCCTGCTTCTGTTTGAAACGCTCCGCCTACAACCTTATAAGAAACATTCTCTATAAAGTCGACGTTGCTAGAGTGGTTGACGTAGGCCCAGCCGGGATTGTCGACCACAGCGCAGCCTCTAACGCGAGCAGGGGGGAGTGAGCTGTCGTTTCCCCCTCGATGAAAATGAATGGAGTATCTACCTCGCATATTGGTTCCGGGGCCCTGGTATGCGGTGGTTAGATCTTCGACAAGGTCAGGAAAGTAGTAGTCGTCGATGGGGACACTTTTATCGGTGCGGCCCAATCGATAAAATCCTGCGTAGTTCACATCGACGTCCAATGTGTGCATGAACATGATATGGCCTCGCCGTTTGACGGCCGCGTTTTCAGAGCTAAAGCGAATATTTCTTGTGGTGTTGGCGACATGAACTTTTAGGTCCGATAAAGCAGGAGTATGGTCTCTTTGAAGTGATGACTCTAATGTTACTGTCATTTCATCCATAGAGGCTATTTTGACAACTTCGTCACTGCTGGGGTCCATTGGATCAGTTCCTGCTACAACTAGATCGTCACCAACCTGCCACCCCACAACTGGTTTAGAAAGGTGCAAGACGGTGTCACCTCGTTTGGGTGGATTCTCTAAAGCCAACCAGGAAGTTCTCTCCGCACCGTATACCTCGGTTTTTCCCATTAGAATGGCTCCGCGCCCTAGTTCTTTTGGATCTTCGGTTCTATCTATTTCACCGTAGTCTGCAAAGATGATTCGTGTTCTAACATTCGGTTTTACGGGGTTTGTGGATGTTCCTACTCTGAGGGTTCCTGACATCGAGGACCTAATTGTTTCTACCGTTAAGAGGGTGTTGATATCAGTCGCGAATTGCAGAGTTCCATCTATTTGAATTAATTTGTAGCGGTGGGCAATTTCACCATCAACTGTGAGAGTTACCCCTTGGGGAATGGTTATGCGAGAGTCCGCAGGGGGGATTATTCCATTGGGCCAGATTGAACTGTCGGACCAATTTCCCGATCTAACAACGGATATTGTCTCAGTTTGATTTTCCGTTGAATGGTCGTTGTGCTGGTGATTATGGCTTGTGTTTGAGTCATTGTTGTGGCTGGGGGGATTGTTGTCATTGGAACTATCGTGGTTATTATCTGGGGTGGAATGGTTACCCATTTCGTTCGGTTGATTAGAGGCGGATTCGTCTGCTTGGTCTGTGGTTTGATTTGAACTTGGTTTTTCTGGAGTGGTTGGGAGGTTATTTGCTTCATTTTCGTTGGTGGCGATACCTGTTTTGGAAGGAAGCGGTGTTGTGCCGCATCCCCACAAAAGAGTAATAAGAGCAATATGGATTAATCGAGCGAACCATTGTCTCTTTTCATGGGTAGATTGCATATGGTAAGTGAACAACATAAGGATCTCCATTGTGGGCATGTTCACAACCACTGCTCGCAAGCGCGTAGGTTGTTGCGGGCATATGATTGAATATTCTAGTAGTACTTCTATGGACCCTCCTTGGAGTGAATTTGGGCAAAACCGTATTGGTTCTTGAAAATGTTTTTTTGTTTTCTCGAGTAATGTTAGGCGCTTAAGGGCGATGGTTTTGAGGGTGCCGAGTCTAAGTGAAGTGCGGTTCTAACCCAATTTTTCTTTGTGCGAATCTTGTGATGGCTTCAACCGAAATGGGGCTATAGCTGGAGAACCCTTAAATTGAGGGTTATTGGGGTAGATATTTGGACTCTAGTGCGCGGTTCTGTAGGTGGAAAATAACATGGAGGAGCACTCTTTTGGCAGTGTTCGGTTTATTACTCGCCTACGCCTTCGGGGATTAGTTGGCTCGAGCGGGAAACTGCATAAGGTGAGGGCAATGCATCTACTGTTGATAGAGACCTTCTTACTCTTGGGGATTTGGTCTCCACGTCGATGACCCTGGTTGGTACTGTCGAACTGTCTTTGGTAACAACCTCCAAGTGTGGAAGTAACTTCCTTGCGTGTGTTACTCGTTTACGCTTGGCGTTATCGGAGTTGAACGCCACTTGGTCGGCAGCGATGTCGTCAAAATAACTGTTGAGATTTGCTAAGACGAGAGCGGCGGACTGCTCTGGGTTACGACGTAGTACAACGGCTGCTTTGCTTGTTTCTATATAAGACTTTTTCATCCCCGCAATGATGGAGTCTCTGGATTCTTTAATCTTGGATTTTCTCCAATTGACGAAATCCCCCAAAGCGGATTCGGGGAACTGACGGTAGCATTGAAGCGTCGCTTGGAGCTCCCCAATTTCTTTGTAGTAGGGAGCTGTGTTGCCAAAGAATCCAGATGTGAACCTGCCTCGCCATGACGAGAGTTTCCCATTGGCGGTCCTGGCCTGCCTTGGTAGGCCCCCAGCAGCTCGGACCTTCGACCTAAGATCAGTTAGACGCGACTTTAACTCGGTCTTTAGATTGGGGGGAATTCTAAAGGGGGTGTGCCCACCTTTAATTCGTGCTCGGTAACTATCTGGTATTCCAATTTCTTGCTTAGTAGCAACACCGAATCCACGGGCAGTCTTTTGGTAATCAGAGCGTGCTTTTTTGATTTGCACTTTGGCGGACGCCCTGGTGGCCTTTTTCCCATTGACGTAGATGGTCCGTGCATCAGAAATGACTCGGTCGGTTTTTCGGTTTTGCTTTCTTAAAGCCGACCGAAGTCGTCTGAACCATTCTTTTTTAGCTGCGAGCATGTCCGTTCTAAAATGCTCGAGTTGGCCCTCAATTAGAATAAGGTTATTGTAGGAATAAGAAATGGTGTCTTCAAGACTTTGGTGACGCTGTGTGGCCAACTTTGACCTCAGATCGCCGAGCTGTTTTAAGCTATCTCGACTTTTTGCTAACTCCTGGTAGGCTACGGCAGCGGTTTGAGAATCTTTATCTTGGGTAGCTTTTTGCCAGGTTTCGTGGTGGGTTTTGCTTTTCGACTGAAGAAATCCAATGAAAAGATCTAACGATTTGATTGCACCTTGGGTGTCGAATCGAACACCAGCTTTTGATAGCTTGTCGCGAAGTGAGATCAGCTCTTTGAGATTTTCCTCTAAGCGAAGCGCTAGTTGCATCGTTTGTTCGTAGTCTTTTTGAGCTCTATGAAACTCTTGGATAAGTTGTTCGTTCTCCTTTTTGTGGGTCACTTTCTCATGGAGATAAGAATAGAGCTTTTTTGTGCCAGCTAGTAACCCATTGATAGCAATTCGGGCAGCAGCGGCACCCAAAACAACACCGGCTCCCGCGGATGCAGCCAATATTCCGATACCGACAGGACTCGTCACTTGCTCAAGGACAGTATTGGTGCGTCCCCATTGTTGGCCGACGTTGTTCAAGGTGGCGTTCGTCCCTCGCCAGTTTTGGTTGGCCGCCTGGAGCTGGTCGTTCGTTCCGTCCCAGTTTCCATTTGCAGCTGCTATTTGTCCATTTGTGTCTGCCCAGTTTCCATTTGCAGCTGCTAATTGTCCATTTGTGTCTGCCCAGTTTCCATTTGCAGCTGCTAATTGTCCATTTGTG
>CAXGXL010000334.1:0-4906 GCA_964013555.1 uncultured bacterium | reverse complement strand
ATTTCGAAATTTTGTTCACCAAACCAAGGCTCAAACGGTGCTAGACCTCTGCAGTGGAAGCGGACAACCCGCAGCAAATCTTGTTAATTGGCTCCAAGAACATAACTCTCCTCAACCCACGTTCATTCTTTCAGACCTCTTTCCCAATTCTGCCGCATTAACCCAAAGCCAAAACCAAAACCCAATGGCGATAAAAATCTCCTCCGTCGAGGTAGATGCCACCAACGTCGCTCCCACTGCTCTCCAGCACGATACGCGAATGATGATCAATGCTTTTCACCATTTCCCCCCGGCAAAAGCCCGCTCTATTTTGGAAGATTGTGCAGCCCGAGGAAAGAACATCTTCATTTTTGAGAGCACACCCCGGGGGTGGATACCTTTTTTTAAACTTAGCTTGAGCATGCCCACTGTCCCCCTTGCATTGCTATTTAATCCCTTTTTGACACGCAAAAACAGAGTTCTTAAATTTGCATTTACCTACCTCTGCCCTATTATCCCACTAGCGTTCATGTGGGATAGTATCGTTACTAATTGGCGTATCTATTCGCTACCGGAATTGACCGAATTAACTAAATCCATGCCCCATTACCGGTGGCAATACAACGAAATCCCCTTCGGCCACGGCGCCAAGGCAATTGCATTTTGGGGGGCTCCAAAATCTGATGTATTAAACACTGAGAAATAAAGATGACACCCAGTAGTCCAAAACCAAAAGCGAGGCCCTTCGCTTTGCTTCATGCCGCAGCGATATCAAAAGATCCGGTAGGTTACCTCAAAAAAAGACAACTTGAAGATGGAGACCCATTTTGTGTTCGTTTTCCTTCGGTAGGAGACGTCTATTTCACCGGGCACCCTGAGGGCGCCAAAGAAATCTTCACCGCCGACCGAGAGACTTTTGAGCCCCCCGAATTTAACCCGGTAGCACCTATTCTAGGCGACCATTCCCTTATTCTCCTCAAAGGCGAACGTCATCGCAAGGAACGTAAGATGATGATGCCCCATTTCGCCGGAGAGCGTATGCGTGCATACGAAGAGATTATTCACGAATTGTCATTAGCAGAAATCAAGTCCTGGACCGAGAACCAATCATTTTCAGCCTTTGGCATGACTCAATCGATCATTCTGCAAGTCATTTTCCAAGGCATTTTCGGTGTGCGCGATTCGGCCAAGCGAGCAAAATTCAAGATTCTGGTGATAGACTTACTCACCAATTACACCCCCGCTTTGGCAGTTCTTCCATTCTTGCGACAAAAATTAGGGGGAGTGGGACCATGGTCGAAGTTCTTACGACGCCGCGATGCGTTCGATGCAGCTCTAATGGAAGAAATCGAACAAAGACGTCAAACAGGTACGGAAGGTCGCGAAGACATACTCAGCTTACTTATGAATACCCGATACGATGACGGCACCACTTTATCGACTCAAGAGCTCATCGAGGAGATCAGAACGCTCTTGGTGGGAGGACACGATACCTCAAGTAACACTCTAGCCTGGGCATTCTACTTTGTTTTATCTTGCCCGGAAATTCTCCACCGGGTCCGTAGCGAAATCAGCAACCTAGGATCGCACCCAACTCCCAGTGCTCTAACGAAATTACCCTACCTTAGTGCAGTCTGCAATGAAGCACTGCGAATTTACCCCCCAGTTCCCTTTGCGTTGCGCCGAGTGCTTAAACCCTTTCGGTTACGCGGTATTCAATTAGACCCCGGAGACAACCTCGCCATCGCCATGGTTCTTTTGCACCACAATCCCCAAGTGTGGGATGCGCCTGAAAAATTTATCCCCGAAAGATTCATGAACCAAAAATACTCTCTCTACGATTTCGCCCCTTATGGTGGCGGCGTTAGGCGTTGTATTGGGGCCGCCTTTGCTACTCATGCAATGAAAATTGTCATCGGCACACTCGTTCATTACGCCGACCTCGCTCTAACGGGAACAAGTAAAGTTATCCCGGCTGTCAACAATATTACGATGGGCCCCAATAAAACTATTCCATTGCTCTACCGTGGTAAATTGAACTAAGTGAGAGCAAACGTGGGCTAAATTCGACAGTGGCTCACCCAGGGAGCTTCCCCCCGGAGCCCCACTCCACGGTCCTTTGACTACTCGGCTCAAGCCACATCAAGCTATCTAGTCAATAATGCCCTCAGCTTGAAGCTGTACAACCAAGTCGTGTCCCACCGCAGAACCCTCCTTAAAAAAGACGCCAGGTTCGCCAACCGGAGCTTGAACGGTGATCTGATTTCCCCCCTCATAGGTAGCCCCACTCCACAAATGAGTCCACCGTCCAGCGGGGAGGTAGAGAGAAACCTCATCATCCCACTTGTTGGTCACCGGAGCTATCATCATCTCACTCCCAAGCATCCATTGATATCGAAGTTCCAGAACCTTGGGGTCCTCCGGAAATTCGAGGTACGGATGCCGCACCAAAGGGTATCCTTTGGTTTCCGCTTCAAGCATTAAGTCGCGACGGTACGGAGCCAAAGCTCGGTATACCTTCGCGAATCTCGCAAAATGCCGCAAACTTTCGTCGTCAGAATAAAACTGATGATTTTGCTTTGGCCGATTACCCTCGTGCGTTCTATACACTGCAGTAAATGCATTAGCTTCGGCCCACCGGTAGAAGAGTTGACGTTCGCGAAAAAGTCGCAGGAAAATTAAGTCAATTGCAGTATAACCACCTATATCACTATGGTTTAAGCTCATTCCTGAAAGCCCCCCAGAAATGAGTCCAACAATGGCACTCTTGAAACCATCATGCTCATCCCACGTCACGAGTTGATCTCCCTCCCAAAAGAGGGTGCTATGCCTAGGGCTTCTGGTAGAGCCTGACCGATTAAAAAAGATGATATCACCCTCTCGCCCAGCTTCTTCGATCGCCTCTCTATTCACTTGAGCCCACGATTCGGTATAAAGGTTGTGAAATGTAGCGGCATCCTGACGATTGTGGAGAAGAGAATCAAAAGGAAGCGCATCTGAGAAATCTGCCATCCATCCCGAAAAGCCTCTATCGATCAACTCCGCCTTTAAGATGTCTTTGAACCATACCCTCGTCTCGGGATTAGTGAGATCCAGCATCAGCGCATCAAAAAATACGCCTTGAACGTAATAGGGGTCACCATTGTCCTTATGAACCACCAACTCTCTCTCTAAGGCCTCGTCGTGTAAATTTCGTTCGAAAGTACCTTTCAACGAAGCATCTACCATCATGGAGCTAACATAGCCCATAATACGAATGTCGGCTTCTTCAAGATCAGCCCTTAATCCAGTCCAGTCTGAATAATGGTCCTCGTCCAATTCCCAATTCCACCAAACCTGCGACCCTACAATACTCTTACGGATGCCGCTCCAGTCCTGAATCCAAAATGCTGCAACCGGGGTGTCGTGTTCTTGTAGTTTTCGCCAGTTTTCATAAAGGGCCTTAGTGCCTCCTTGTAAACCAACTACGGCACCTTCATTAAGCCAATCGGGAAGCGCCTTCATTCGACCTGCGTACTGAGTGTACCGCTCAATTAACTCCAAGGGCGTAGAGCCGTATAGTATGCGTCCTACTACCCAAGGAGCCTGGACAGTCAGCCGTACCGAGTCATCATCACTCAGATCAAAAATACAGTACTCCGAACTCTCGAGGAATAGACTCCGGTTCAACGACGTTAAATAGTGTGGAATAGAAGCGTAACTGGTGTAAGCGGTCCCGCCAGAGCCTGTGCCCCCGAGATTCATTAAGAATGTTAAAGGCTGTCTTCCTCGACCTATTCCCCCTTCTTCGGTTAAAATGGGCACCACATGCCCCTTCAGATCCAAGAACGAAAACTGTTCACCGAAACCCAAGAACCGTTCGTCTGCCGAACTCGAATATGTTAATCCTATCTGGTTATAGTTCTCAATGCAGAAACCGTCGTCACAGTCATCATCCCAAACGATAGAAATAAAACGCAGATGGCCGTCTTCTTGCTCCTCAAAGTAGAGAAAATAGTAGGCTTGCGAGCTAAAATCTGAGCTAAATAAACGGCCTCCCACAAATAAGGTATCGTAAGTGCTATACAAATAGGATACTGTTTGAATTGTCAGGCTACTTTGAATATCCATTTCAATCGTAAACGAGCCCCGCCCTTCGTGTGCTTGAAACGATGTTTTCTTGGCCTGAACAAATGATTCACCGGTTCTAGTTGACCACAATTCTCTATTGGGATCCGTCTGATGAAAAACCCGAAGGGTCGAGTAGCCGTCCGTATTGTCCCAACTAATCTCAAAATCGCCGACAAAATGCACCTGACTTGGCACCCACGAAAACACTTTGTTAGCCCAAACTGAATCCTCCATCGCCCAGGAGGTGCTTGAAACAATGGTCGAACTTATACAAATCCAAGCAAAGCTAAATACCCAAGTATACCTATTCATCATTCGTTCCCCATTTCTTTTAGTACACTTCAGCAAGAACAATACCAACCACCAAGTAGATTTTTTAATGCTTTAATAACGGTACCTTGGAGACGTCAGTAAAATTCGGCGCCTCGAACCACCGATATTTCGGGAAATCTGGAGGGCGGTTTGGAGTTGTGAGGCGCCAAAAAACGAGACAGTTATCCTAGAGGACAATCAGACTCGTTCATCCCGTAAAACCAACATCTTGTCAGTAAAACTCTCCCTCCACCCATTTCACTGCCTCGTAAAGCCCCATCCAAGAGCCTCAATCAAATCAAGCCAAAAAATATCGCCCTTCCTTCATTCAAGAGAACTCCGATGGTCGATCGAAATTTTTCCCCGCAAAACCTCCTTTATTGTGAAAAGGGCACATTGCATCTTCAGTCGGTGGTCCTTAGTGCACTAATCTCAACCAGTCATGGCTGCCTCAAAAAAAATACGAAACAAATCCTCAAACCTAAAGCGCCATCCCTCGCTGCGC
>CAXGXL010000333.1:0-4949 GCA_964013555.1 uncultured bacterium | reverse complement strand
ACTCCCATAAACACGGGAAGTCTATCATCAGCACCTACGAGTTTGCCTTCAGGACGTAGAGTGCACTTTTGATTGATTGCAAGGAGAAGCTGAAATTGACTAACCGGGTCGGTCTCAGCAAACAACCGTATTAAGTCTCTCATCGCTAGCGCAATTCGGTCTCGAATCTCTTGTGGAGCACTCTGGGCCTGCTCTAACATTGCAGCTCCCTCCTCTGAGTCACCCATCAGCCTCAATGCATCACAAAACAATTCGTATTGTTCTTTAGCCTCTTTTGCTCGCTCTTGAATATCTTCTTCACTTAACTCTTCAGTTGGACGGCTATCGGGAGCAAGGGGACGCGACTCGCCGGTTGCGGCGAAGTATATTTCTGACCACATGAAGTCGGGCAAGCCCCCTATCGCATCCGCGCGAAGTCTCTGTAGTTCTCGGCCTAAATCTTCCTCAGTTACTTCAACCCCCAGCTCCTCTACAAGGTGAGGCTTGATCTTCTGCTCCAGGTGCTCCTTAAGGTTCTCAAAAAAAGAACTTGCACCAATGGTGTTAGCTTGTCGAAGGACTGAAAGATAAATATCCACCCTGGACTCTTCGGTGATGTTTTTCTCCAATAGCGTTTTGTAAATCCAGTGATTTCGATGTCTTTGAAATTGAGCAATCCGTTGATTTACCAACAACTTTTTACGAACAATCTTCTCAATTTGACCAGTTCCTCGGGGAGGTAATACAGTTTCCTCCAGACAACTTAGTCTAGGTGTATACTCAGACTCTCCTGGAGCCTCCAATGCTACCCAGCTCGGCTCACGCGCCGCAACCATTTCTTGAAATTGATTTCTATTTTCAAGCATGCGGTTAAGCATTTCACTCGAACTTGCACGAGGGGAATTCGGCCGTTTTCTCTTGTCTCGCTTCAAATACTCAAACTTCGCGAGCATCTCTTGTTCAGCAGAACTAGGAAAATTCTGCGGCCCATAGACGTCATAAAACGCATAGTACAAAGCTCGCCCCGTTTTCTTGGATGCTTCAAGTCTACTCTTATCTCCACTAGAAGCGTCACGGCGACTGAAGTTGAGAATCAACTCAATCACGCCCTCACGAGTGGCTCCTTGCTCTTTTAACTCTCGGAGCACACCTGCAAGCTTTTCACGGCGCCGGTTTCGGCCCAGATTAACCATCCATCTAGAGTCATTGATTGCGGAGCTGAGTCTAGCTCCAGCTGGCGATAACTTCATTTCGGTAATAACCCAATTATTTTGGCGACTTGTGATATTCCGATAGCAATAACATCGTCAAAAATCGCCAAAAGTTGCTCATGACGCTCATTTCGTTACCATTTAGAGCTTTTTCGCGCTACAACAACCACGCTAAGTCTTAACACATTGATTTGGGGGAAGTTTTAGTTATGTTGCTCAATCGCCTAATTTTACGAGGCAAAAAGCCGAAAAACCCGTTATTTTCTAGACTTGTTAGCTGCTTGGGCGTCGGTTTCACGATGTTCCAGTTACCCGCTATGGCGGCCCAAGTACCGAGCCCCTCCGTTGGCCGAATCTCATTTGAGATCGAATTTCCAATAAGTATCGGACATGTTTCCCCTAATGGAGAATGGGACCGCCATTTGGTCTGCGGTACCAACATCATCAATACCACTAACGATGCTCAACACATTGGCTGGACAATCTCGGTAGACAATGCGGGGCCGAGCAGTTTCGTAAAAGACGAAATCCAAAATTCCCATGCCCAAGCCATTGCAAAAGCCACCCTAGGCAATCCAGGAAGAATCACTATTTCAGACACCGGTCGGTGCATCGGTGTCAATCGGGATGCACCTAACAACGCGTGCCGCACCCAAGCCGACTGCAAAAAACTGCAAAAAAAGAACCCTGTACTGGCTAAGGACGGCAAGCCCCGAAAGAAGCAGCCCCCAGCCAAGTGTGTTCGAGGCAACAAAGGTATCGTAGAAATGAAAACAGCCACCCGAGGTCTCCCGCTCAATGCCACGACTCTCGCCAAGGCCAGACTAGGACTTCATCGCGATATCGGTTATTTGGTGCAACGCTGCGACGCACCGGCCGTAAAAGGGATCCCTCGAAACAGCTATTTTTACGATGCGACAGTTTTTGACGCCCCTACAAATTTTCCAGGAAAGCAAAGTAGTGACGCGTCAGCAGTTTATGGAACTGCCGACGGCAAAAGAAGCACTGAAGGGTATTGGTTCGCCCAGCCCGTATCATGTGCCAACCGTCGCCGATTCAGCGAAGTACAAATTACGGTAGATGTTCCGCTAAGAGCTGTGGCAAACTCCTGTGGGTCGAATGCTATCCAGCAATGGATAACTACTCCGATCAGCAATTTTGACATTTATTTCGACACCTGGATGGCCGCGGCCAACGGCAATGGTAACCCCCTAGCGACCTTTTATGCTAAACTCGATAAGTCCGGCCAAGAGGACTTTCAAGGTTTCTTGCGTCTAATCGACTTTTGGATACGCCAGGCAGGAAACGAAAAGAACGCCATTAATCCACAGCCGAAAGTAAACCTTGAGAAGTTGGGACTTGCGTTCGTTGAAAAGCACTGCCGTCCCAAGGGAATCTCACCGGGAGAAATTAGGGCAGCCGGAGAGCACCTCAAAAGCCTAGCTCGAGAAAAGCAATGGAAAGGCTACGTAAAATTGACCCGGGATGCCGAATATGGTCCCACTCCACTCGCAATGAAGCTCGCCATGATTTCAACCTTTTTGTGTGATGGGCCCGCTTGTCAGAAATTCATTGGCACTGATTTTGAAGTTCTCTCGAGTTGGTGGTACGGCGACTACGGTATAAAAATCGATCGGGGGCCCCACCTCGAAATTGCATTAGAAGCCCGGCACGCCGAAGACCAAGCCTATTTGGCCGGATTGATGGTCGTCTACGATGGCACTTATCGAAATGGGGAAGAGATAAAACGCGTGGGTCCCAGGGACAATCTTGATTCACTAATCACCAAATGGACTGGCCCCATAGACGATTTAAAGAAGGCGTGGGACCCAGCGTGCGGCAAAAGCAACGCCCAAGTGGTGGCCCAACCCGTACAAGATCAAGGAGAGCCGTCGGCTCAAAACCCAAACGAACAACCTCCTCTTCCCGCAGGCTGGTCAGAAATCATCAACCCTGCAAACGGCAAACACGAGTTTTTAAATATAAAAACCAACGTAACCCAAAGCGAACGACCTCTCCCTGCTGGCTGGGAGAGATACTATGATTCGGCTTCAGGCCGGCACTATTACAGCAATGGTGAAGACTCGCGCTGGGCAATAGGCCTCGACCAAGTTCCCCTTCTCCCCGATGGGTGGGTTCAAAAATGGGACCCCAAAACATCCAGAACTTATTACTACAACCCCAAGGCAAATCCCCCCTCTGTGTGGACTCGCCCTCTACCTGAAGGCTGGGTTCAGCACGCAGAAGCGAAAAATGGGTGGATCTTCTACCACCACGCCGCAACCAATCGTTCCCTGTGGGCCAATTAGGAAGTCAAATTGTAGTCCCGGTATTGAGGCTCGTTGTCCTTGAGCTAGGCAAAGCTCTTACCGAAACGTCAGCGTCCAATTATTCTTGCACCAATAGCGATCATCCTCGGTGCCAAGTGCAAAAAGAGCTAGGCTTGAAATGCCCTTTATTGGTATGGACCCCCATGCGGTACATCATCTTTTTATGTTTTTTAAGCCTTCATCTCGGATTTTTGAGCTGCACTGATCAAACTCCAGATCCACAATACACGGTATATGAGAAACCTCCTGAGCCTGAAGCCTGGACCTCCGATATTGAAGTTGACCTAGGTACGTTTCCCGGTGGAATACATATAACCGACGTGACCCCCAATGGCGCCTTGGTCTCCGTTGAAAGCAACAAGCCCACACTGGAACTTCGCCTCATGGAGGGGCAAGGCACCGAGTGGATTGAAATTCAACGACATCCCAACACCAACCTAAGCTCTGGGCGAGTCGCGCATTTGGAACTCAGAGACCTTCAGCCAGACACGGCGTACTCAATTGTTGCCCTTACCCCAGATGGAACCACACGAAGCCGCATTACCCGTTTCATAACCGCCCTACCGGAAAATGCCGCCCGCATTTTGCGATTTGGAGCAACGAGCTGTCTAGGTGGGTCCAATTATCCCTGGCCAAACCTTTCACAAGCAGCCAAAGCAAAACTCGATTTTATGTTGTTTGCCGGTGATACAGTCTACGCTGATAGCTCCGATAGTCTGGATGGATATCGAGGAACTTGGGAATACGCTTTTGCCGCTACAGGTCTTGCCGACCTTTCTTCTAGCACCAGCTTAGTCTCAACTTGGGATGATCATGAAATCGTCAATGACTTCAGTTGGGATTATACCAATGACGAATCACGATTTAACGCCGCCAGACAAGCCTATTTTGAAGCAATGCCGTGGCGCGGAGAAAATATCTACCGCGTGCTGCGTTGGGGTCGCACGCTTGATATAATAATATTGGATGCAAGAGGAGAACGCCGTGACGGACTGTACTTATCGCAAACTCAACTTGAGTGGGTAAAAACCACCTTGTTGGAAAGTAGAGCCCGATTTAAACTGATTCTCAATAGTGTTCCCATTACCGATATGACTGGTTTATTCGGCAATATTCTAGAAGGTGATCGTTGGCAGGGGTTTCCCCAGCAGCGAACTGAGCTTCTCGCTTTCATCGAAGATAATCAAATTGAAGGTACTTTCTTTGTGGCTGGAGATTTTCACTATTCTCATGTTGCCAAAGTAAGCATGCCCGGCGACATCGGTGATTCATTGTGGGAAGTAATGGCTGGCCCGGCCGGCAGCTGGATTAACCCCGTCATGTCCTTAAATCCTCCTACCGACGAACAATTTGACCTTTTTGTAGGAACCCACACCTACACCTATTTCGAATTGGACCCCGACCTGGGGACGGTATCTATTCAGTATAT
>CAXGXL010000332.1:0-4954 GCA_964013555.1 uncultured bacterium | reverse complement strand
GCGGGGCTTGTGGCAATCAATGAATTACCACATGCGATTCATCCAACTCAGCTCTACGAAGCTGGGGCTGAGATAGGGATGTTCGTGTTGCTGATATTGATGCGAAAGACCAAACGATTTCATGGTCAACTTTTTCTGACTTGGCTGGCGATTTACCCTATTTTTCGCTCTATCATAGAAATGTTTCGAGGAGATAAACTCAGAGGCGTAGGAGTTTTGGGAACGCCCCTTTCGACATCACAACTTATTTCCGTTGGTGTCGCGTTGGTAGCAGTTTATTTGTTCTTTTTCCTGCGCAAAAAAAGAGAATCAGCGCGAGCAGCGATTGCTTAACGGAAGTAATTATTCTTTAGCTTTGTTAAGCACGGTAACCGAAGCGGTTTGCTCTTTGCTAAGATCTTCCATTCGGCAATTTCCTTCGAAGATAACTCCTTTGGCAATGGTAAGTTGCGGTGCGGCAATGGTCCCTCGAACAATAGCCGGGGAGTTTAGTTCGATAGACTCTTTGGCGGTTATATCCCCAAGAACTTCACCATTAACAACGATTTTGCCCACATTAATATTGGCTTCAACCCGAGCACCTTGTCCCACAATTAGAATATTCTTGGTTTGGATCTCGCCCTTGAAATTTCCGTCGATGCGTACAGTACCTTCGAAAATAAGTTTGCCTTCAAAGGAACTTTCGGGGCCTAAAATCGTGTGGACATCGTGAATGTTCACATTCGGTGTATTTTTATTTTCTTCTCGTCGCAATACAGCCATGGAATCTCTCCTTAATAAGCGTTTATCACCATACCATCGCGGGAAGGTCCAGGGAAATTAAGCGTTTTTGGTCGATCTTAGTCGACGGTCTAAATCTGCCATGTTAGAGACGCGCTTGGTTAGAGAGAGCTTTGGTATTTAGACGAGAATTGGCTGATGATTCCTATTGCAGAGCAATCGACGAAGGACACCATTGTTGCGCGCGCCACCTCTAGTGGTGCAGGCGCTATTGGAATAGTGCGTCTATCCGGGCCTAAAGCGCTTGATATTGCTCAAAAATTAACCCCAGGTCATGCAGAGCGCAAATCCCATCAATTTGCGTTGGGGGTGATTCGAGATCTGGAGGGCAGAGCGGTAGATGAGGCCATGCTGGTCGAGATGCACGGCCCCAGATCATACACTGGCGAAGATATTGTAGAGATTCATCTTCACGGAGCCCGAACAATTGTCGAATCGGTGCTAAGCCTGTGCCAGGAGCATGGTGCACGTTTGGCTGGGCCGGGGGAATACACCCTTCGGGCCTACCTAAATGGCCGGCTTGATTTGGCTCAAGCCGAAGCGGTGGGAGAATTGGTCGCATCGCAAAATGAATCCCAAAGTTCGGTGGCGCTAGCCCAACTAAAGGGAGGATTGTCTCGAAAAGTAAAGATTCTTCAAAGGGATATTGAGGCAGTAGTCGCCGATATGCAGGCGGTTTTGGATTTTCCGGAATACCCTACGGGAGAGGGGTATGTGGGAGGACACCTAAATACGCTTAAGAAAATAGAGGAGGAAATTACCAATTTAGTAAGCGATGCCCGGGTTGAGTTTGGCAAGGGACGACGCGTTGCGTTATGTGGTGCGCCCAATGTGGGAAAGTCGTCGTTGATCAATCGGTGGATGGGCGAAGAACGAGTTTTGGTAGATGGTGCTCCAGGTACAACCCGAGATCCAATTGAGGTGGAATTAGGGAGGGGACTTCAGCGGTGGTCGGTTTGGGATACGGCGGGAATCCGAAGTGAGGCTGAGGGGCTAGAAAAGCGAGGCATCGAGATGGCTCGTGAAAGAGCGCTGGCTTCAGATCTGGTGGTTTGGTTGGTTTGTGGAGTTGAGCCTCAGTGGCCTGATTTAGATTGTCCTGTCTGGGTGGTGGGAAGCAAAATGGATTTGGTTTCTTCTGGCGAACGACAAGAAATTGAGCGAGAGGCAGCGAAAAGGCAATTGGAATGGAAGGGCTGGATCTCCAATATTAGTGGAGAGGGCGTGCAGGAGTTGCGGGATATTTTTGAATTGCATTTCGATCCTCCATTAAGTTCCGAAGAGACAGTGGTCGTGAAAGAACGGCACCTAGAATTACTCCGCGCTGCTGGTGAAGGGATTCAACGCTTTTATAAGGCAGCACAAGAGGGGATGACCCTCGATGTTCTCTCCTATGAATTAGAAGATGCCGCCAGAGCATTGGGGATGATCTTAGGTAAAGACGTTGATGAAGCGCTGCTTGATCGAATTTTTTCCGAGTTTTGCATAGGGAAATAGCATGAGGTCTTCATCGTTTGAGTTGATTGTTGTCGGAGCGGGGCATGCGGGCTGCGAGGCGGCATTAGTGGCAAGTAGATTGGGGGCCTCGGTTGCACTGGTGACGTTAAAATTGGATAAAATCGCACAAATGAGCTGTAATCCAGCCATTGGAGGCGTGGGTAAGGGGCACCTAGTTCGGGAAATTGATGCTCTCGGTGGGGCCATGGGTAAGGTGATTGATGCTACTGGAATTCAATTTCGGCGATTGAATTCCAGTCGTGGGGCAGCAGTTCGTTCAACCCGGGCGCAGGCGGATTCAAAATTATATAAGGAAGCGATGGCAAGAGTAATTCGAGCCACGGATGAAATTACGCTGGTAGAGGGAGAAGTTGTCGCGCTGGAGTATGCCAGCGACGGAATCAAAGGGGTTCAGCTTAAAGACGGCAGTTTCTTGAGTTCCCCGGCGGTGGTTATAACAACGGGTACATTCTTAAATGGTCTGTGTCACATTGGCGAAGAGAAATTTGACGGTGGTCGAGTGGGTGATGGACCGGCGAATTTTCTATCGAAATCCCTTAGAGAGTTGGGCCTGAGTTTGGGACGGTTTAAAACCGGAACTACCCCGCGATTGGATTCAAATTCCATTGGATGGGAGCGACTTGAAATTCAGCACGGTGATATAGAGCGGCCTCGATTTTCCTTTGATTCGGTTGATAATGCCTTGGAGCAGATCCCCTGTCATATTACCCAGACTAATCCTGAAACTCACAAAGTGATTTCCGACAATCTTCACCGCTCTCCTTTATATAGGGGAATTATCCAAGGGCTTGGTCCACGCTACTGTCCGTCTTTGGAAGATAAAATTGTTCGATTTGCTGACAAGGCGAATCATACTATTTTCTTAGAACCGGAGGGCTTGGATACTAATTGGGTCTATCCAAATGGTATTTCGACGAGTTTGCCAAGAGATGTCCAAGAAGACTTCTTGAAAACGATTGCCGGGCTCGAGGAGGTTAAGGTTCTTCAACATGGCTATGCGGTTGAATACGATTATGCTCCACCAACCCAATTACATCCCACTTTGATGACTAAGGCATTGCCAGGTCTCTTTCTAGCTGGACAAATCAACGGCACCAGCGGTTATGAAGAGGCGGCGGCTCAGGGCTTGATGGCCGCGATTAATGCGATCCGTTGGCAGCGCAGGGAAGAGCCGGCGATTCTGGGGAGACACGAAGCTTATATAGGGGTCCTAATTGATGATTTAGTTACCAAAGGGGTGGACGAGCCCTATCGTGTTTTTACCTCACGGGCGGAGCACCGATTGATCCTTCGGGAATCGAATGCCGAAGAGCGGCTTTTTGATAGAGCTTGTCAATGGGGCGTTTTAGAGAGTGGGAGAAAAGAACGGGCCCAACTGCGCCTAGATTCAAAGAATGAGCTTGAAGGCTTTTTGAAGAGGGAAAAACTAGGAAGGGAGTTAGCCCTTAGGCTAGAGCTTGATCCAGATGTGCATTCAGGCGCAACTTTGGAGGTTATTCTTCGGCGACCAGAATTCTCGGTTCAGCAGATTTTGGAAAAAGCGTCACTCTACTCGCAGGCTGTAATGAATCAAGTGGAGGAGGGCATCAAATATGCGGGCTATATTAAGCGAGAACAAGAACAGATAGAGCGACTTCAAGAAATGGAGAATACTCGACTCCCACATGCCGTCAATTACCTCAATGCTGAAGGGTTATCAGGTGAGGCTAGGGAGAAGCTTAATTCGATTCGACCCCGTACCCTCGGTCAAGCGAGCCGAATTCCCGGAATAACTCCGGCGGCGATTGCACTCCTTAGAATTCATGCGCACAAGTGGGCTCAAAAGTCCCATATGGAATCTTAATTGTTTCACGTGAAACAATTATACGGGGCCTAGTCTGAGTGAGAACGATGAACTTATGTCAGCTCTCTTGCCACTACTCTAAGTTATTTTCATTCTTAACTCGTGACTCCGGATGTGAAGCCCTTACTGCTATTCTGGAAGAGCATCTTTCATGGGTTTCGAAACCCGCGAACAATTTGTTTCACGTGAAACGGTTTTCCTATGAATTCCCTATTTAAAGATATTCTAGATTCCTCGAGCCTTGAGTTGAGCTCCGAAATGCTCGAAAAATTGTGGGCTCACTGGCAGCTTGTTAGGGCATGGAATTCACGAATCAATCTTACCTCCATTCGTTCTGATGAGGACGCCGCTTGGCTGCATTTTAGAGATTCGCTAGAAGCCGCGCCTCATTTGGGCCAAGGGCCCGTTGTAGATATGGGTAGCGGCGGAGGCTTTCCCGGAATCCCTTTGGCGATTGCTCTACCCCATATTTCATTTACCCTTGTAGAGCCCCGTCGAAAAAGGGTTTCATTTTTAAGGGCGGTGGTGGGTCGCTTGAATTTGGCCAATGTCGACGTCATAATGGGCCGTTCAACGGACCTTCCACCACAGCGCTTTCTCTCCTTGGTTACCCGAGCAACCTTCTCAGGGGAAAATCAATTAGAAGAGTGCCTTACCTGGTTAGCGCCGGGAGGGAAGATAATTGCTTTTCGGGGTCAAGATTCAGCCCGGCTAGCTGGCTCTTCTCGCTCTATCCCCTACCATTTAGGAGATTATTCGCGTCGTTTCGACATAATTGACGTGCTTTCTAAATAAGTTCTAATTAGATTTTGC
>CAXGXL010000331.1:0-4958 GCA_964013555.1 uncultured bacterium | reverse complement strand
CCCATCAACCAAGAGGCCGGGAACCAAATTAAGGCAAGCAATTTAATGGAAAAACATAACCAAGAGCTAAGCGTCAATTGGCTCATTGTGGCTCTAATATGCTTTGTATTTTCGGGCTGCGATTCACCGCAACCTAAACCCAACGTACCCACTGCGCAGCATATAAAGAACCGGATAAAGGTTCGCGAGTCGAAACAACAACCTGCGCTTACTCCAAACACCTTTCCCGGAAACTCTCGGCGGGCACTAGAGCGTTGGTTCGAAAAAACCAAAAAAAGAAAAAAGAACGAAACCTATGGAGAGCTTCTCTCCCGGATTGCTTCCACACAACTTCACAAACCCTACCTTGATGCCCCCCAAACCGCCGTCAAAGAGGTCCTCACGATCCCATTAGAGACCTTTCAATGCGTTTCCTTAGTTGAAGCGTCTCTCGCGCTGGCCAATTGTACATGGCAAAAAGCCACAACTCCCAGGTGTTTCGCTCACGAAGTTCAACAGAGCCGATATCGAGATGGAGAGATAGATGGCTACGCATCACGGTTGCACTATTTTTTCGATTGGCTCAGCAACAACGCTGACCGCGGACGGTTAAAGGCCCTGACCCAATCCCTAGGGGGCCAGCCATTTCACAGAAAAAATCGAGAACCGCTATTTTCCATAATGACTGACAAACCAGGTCGATATCCAGCGCTTTTAGAGCCAACTGTATTCGCTCACATTCAAAGTATCGAGGAAGCCCTTAACACCCAAACCATTCATTTACTCCGGGGTCACCAAATAGCAGAAGTTTCTAAGCAACTACAAAATGGTGACATTATTGCAGTAGTAACTACCAAAAACGGGTTGCTAATCAGCCACACCGGCTTTGTCATGCGCACAGGCGATGGCATCGTGCGGTTTCTTCATGCCTCAAGCTTCCACAAGCGTGTCGTCCTGACCCAAACCGATATAGCAGATTACATACAAAGAGATCCCAAACGACTAGGAATCTTAGTTTACCGCCCTATCCCCTCTGAACTGAGCCACTAATCATCTTGTTTGGGAGACCAGACGAATTCAACAATAACATGGTTGCCATTGCCCCTAAAAACAACACTCTCGCAGATTGACCGAACCAATTCTATTCCACGGCCATGGCTCGCCAGGTTCTCATCGAGGTTGGTGAAAAAATTCTCGAAATCAAACCCCTCGCCGCTGTCTTCTATCCGAATAGTCAGCCTACCACCTTCACCCAATGGTATATGCTCAAAATGGAAAGCAACCTTTCCATCCTCAAGTCTATCAAGCCTTTCTTGTCGCTCGGTATAATACTGTAGAAATCCCTCGCCCGTGTTCTTGAGTGCAGAGTCTAGTTTTAGCAAACCATGCTCGAGAGCATTGTTGTAGAGCTCTGCTAAAACCGTATACAGGGGTTCCCTATACCCATCGAGTCCCTGAATTTCGGTTGCGACATACATAAGCAATGGAATGGGATCCACATGACGCATCGCTAAGGCATCGAATTCTAGCGAAGCTCTCCAGGGAAGTGGAGGACGAATTCCGGAGTAAGCAAACGACTCAGGCCGCGTAGTCACCTCCTCTAATTCAGTGCACCGAATTTCAATGAGAGTCATATCATCGGCCTGTTCAGCCCCCGCACTAAAGGAATGAATTGCAGGCTGAATACTCTCAAACATCTTACTCGGATCGGTATTTTTATGAAAGAGATCCTCAAAGCCCTCTTGCCCCAACATCTTACCCTCGGGGTTATCAACCTCAATCAAGCCATCGGAAAAGGCGTAAATTCTATCGTTAGGTTCGACAGTTAAACGACGAGGCTCATTGTGCAAAGAAGCATTCGGAATCACGCCTAAGGGCACACTTTGAGATGAAACTCGCTCCTTAATTACCCCATCACTGCCGTAGATAATTACGTCTGGAATCCCACCATTCCAAACTTGCAGACTTCGGCCATCAATACTCACCTCGATAAAGCTCGCCGCGAAAAATACTTCCGTCGGCAAGATAGCCCGTAACTTTCGATTCGTCTCGGCAACGATAGCGGCAATACTAAAACCCTTATTGGCCATCCCATAGAAAACCTCGGCAACAGGGATGGCTCCGATAGCCGCTGGCAAACCATGCCCAGTGAAATCCCCCAGCATCACATACATGCTTCCTGACGGTGTACGGGTGGCCAAGAGCAAATCTCCATTGAAAATGGAAGCGGGAGAGAGCATGTAGTTGATGTATTCGGTATCCAAAGACCCCTTCGGAACTATCTTCTGAAATACTCGCTCGGCCACCTCATGCTCGTGCCGCAACCGTATCTGGTGATATTTAATTTCATCACGTTGATACTTCATTGTGTCGTACAGCTGACGAATTCGCACCATCGCATCTATCTTGGCCTTGAGCACAACTCGATTGTAGGGCTTTACTAAGAAATCATCGCCCCCCACCGTTACACATTTTGCGAGTGCCTTGTCGTCAGTGACCGCCGTAAGAAAAATAACCGGCACAAAGCGGTCAACGGTTCTGGACTTGATGATACGAGTGGCCTCGTACCCATCCATAACCGGCATCATTAAGTCCATCAGAACCAGATCCGGCTTCTTTTGATCAAAGATCTCAATAGCTTGTTGGCCATCGTCCGCTTGAAAAACTTCATAACCTTCACGCTTCAAAATAGCGTGAAGTAGAATCCGGTTGATTCTATCATCGTCTACCAGAAGAATTTTTAGGCGGTCTTTCCCTATTTCGGAAGCAACGCCCTTCGGAGAAAACCCGCTTTCTAGATCAACACCTGTCAAGGATTCACCTTCTACATGGTACGAAGAAAACCTGATTCAAAAACGCCACTCGGACGCTTGAAGACCCCGCCAGAAACTACTCGACCTTAAATAGCTTAGCGAAATTTGCCACTTTCAAAATATTCTTTATTTGAGGGCGACAATTCGAAATTCGAATATCCGCCTTATCACCCCCGGCGTGCTCCCTCATTAAAAGCAACATTCCCAACGCAGAACTATCTAAATATTCCGCATTGGACATATCAATCACAAATCCCAAATTTGGCTGGGATGCACTTTCATATGCCTTCCGAAAGTCTTGATGAGAGCTAAAATCAAAACGCCCCGATATCTTGATAGTTAAGGTCGTTCCGTCGCCTGAAAGCTCTGAAGTCACCGCCATTGCTCATGCCTCCACAGAGTACGTTGTCCACAAACAAGGTTCTCCGTTTCTTTTTCTATTCCCATTTTCTAGCTTCATAGTCGAAACTCACTAAGACAGACAAGTCTTCGCGCTTTTCCAAATACCTTCTGCCACAATCCAGCACTAAGTTCCAACCCCGAACCCGACAAGTCCATGAGCCGAGCTCAATATTGCCTCCCCACCTCCACAAAGGAGAAAAAAGGCATAACCATCTAATAATGAATAGCTTTCTTAAAACAACCAGTCAAAAAATAAAGCCACAACAAGCACCCAACCGGCGACTTACCTTAGAACAGCACTGAAAATACCTCTTTGTAGAATTCGACGGTTATCAACTCCGATTGAAGTTTAGGTCCACCCCTCGAGAAAAAAAACACCTGCATTGCGCCAGATTTGTTGCCATCTTCACCAATAGCCTGTCGTCAGCCCAAGTTGTAATCGAGTTTATTCACTCCAATCGCTCTTTCGGGCCAAATTATCTGCCCCCCAAGAGCCGAAGCCACGGCAGTCCGATTACTCACCGCACCGGACCTTGTTTTCACCCTCACTAGCTTGACCCAACGGACTGGATTACGTAGCCTAGGCGCCAATTTTCGGGAGATGACTAATCTATGGCAATTCGAGCCACCATTAGCTTAGGATTCCTGTTATTTTTGGCCTCTTGCACAAGCCATCTGAAGACAGGAAAAGCCTATCAGGCGATCAACAATTTACCATTAGCAGTAGAGTACTATGATGCTGGCCTTAAAAAAGATCCAAGCAACGAAGAACTCAAAGACGCCCTTATTCTCGCCGAGCAAAACTACCAATGGCGATTGCGGCAACAGATAGAACGCCTCACCGAAGCGCGCTCCTACTTTCAAGCCATTCAAGAGTTAACAGAACTCAGAGAGCGCGGAATCAGAATGAAATCCCTCACGCTTCCCGGTGAGGACCCCATCTCCCTTGAGCACGAGTACAAGACCCTCAAACGCAAGGCCATTTCCCAACTTCAAAACGACTTCGATCAACGTGGAAATCGTTCCTTTGTGCTAAAATCCGACTTAAGAGCGTGCAAACAACTAATGGTTCTAGAAACAAACGACGAGACAATCAATCGCCGCTGTGCTCAGTTGCTCAAGAAATTAAAATTGGTTTCGGTCATAAAAATTGGCCAAGATTCCTCTCCTGAGGCCTACTACCTCCCAAATTTAATTACCCGTCAGATCGTTCAAGCAAATCCAGAACTCTTGGAAATCGTCAATAACAACTCACAAAGAAAAAACGCTGAAATCGCAATCTACCTAGGAGCTCCCCAAGTAAATGATACGGGTTGGTACATAGCTAAACAGGATGCCTACCACCAATGGGTTCACAAATTAGACAAACGAGGTCGTCCGGTAACTAAAACCATCACCATTCCACCATCCCAGGCCGAAATAAACGCAGCTAAAGAAGCGGGAAAAGAACCTCCAAAACCCAAGAAGGTCAAGAAAAATATCTGGATCGAGATTAGGGGCAACTACACCCACTATGCTTCCGAGCGTACCATCTATATTCCATATCGCTTAACGGTAACCGACCTAAGAACACAAACAACGAGAATAGCCTTCGATGGAGTTACGTCAAAAACGTCTTCATCTACCTATTACGACTATCGAGGACACAAGCGAGCTAGGAAACAAGTCAACTCGGTGGAAGGTAGGCACGCCGCCCGCCCGCTACCTTCCGTAGCAAGCCTCACAAAAATCGCTCGCGAGAAGTTATCCACCATCCTAAGCAAA
>CAXGXL010000330.1:0-4958 GCA_964013555.1 uncultured bacterium | reverse complement strand
TATGAACAAAGTAGCGCCCTCTTTACGAAAAAAGACCTCTCGTCGCACGCCATCCTGCTCCCACTCCCCTTCACCGGTCTTCGTTTCCGACCACCTAAAAAGCCCAGTCTCGGACTCACCGTCAGAAAAGAAACGCCATTCGTATTGACTCTTGGTACTGTCAAATAAAAGCTCTACCTCCATCTCCTTGGAGTCTACTTCGAAACGAAATAGCGAGGTTCGAGGGAGGCCATTGGACCAACTATAGCAGCTCGATATTCGCCCAAAAGCACTCGAACGGCGGTGGACAATCGCAGCCGCCAGTCCTAAATATTCGCTCCCCGCAAGTCTATCAAAGGTAGTAGCCACTCCCTCCGGATATTCCTCTTCAATAAACGCAGTTGTTGCCTCTCCACAAACAAATCGTTTTCGACTTAGGATATCCCTCAAGAATCCCTGGTTTGTAACCACCCCAAAGAGCCGAAGGTCGTGGAGTGTCTTTCTTAGTTTGCGACGTGCGTCCTCTCTATTTTCCCCGTGCGCAATTACTTTAGCTAGCATTGGGTCGTAAAATGGGCTGACCTCGTAACCTTCCTCTACACCATGGTCAATTCGAATTCCATCACCCTCAGGCACATACCACGATAGGACTTTACCGGTTTGAGGAAAAAACTGATTTGCAGGATCCTCGGCGTAAAGCCTAACCTCGATAGCATGTCCACAGAGCGCAACGTCATCTTGTTTTAATGGCAAGCGCCTGCCAGCTGCCACATTGATTTGCCAAGCAACCAAATCCTGTCCTGTCACCATCTCGGTAACTGGATGTTCCACTTGAAGACGCGTATTCATTTCCAAAAAGTAAAACTCGTGATTCGCATCAACAAGAAACTCTACAGTACCTGCGCCCACATAGTTGCAAGCACGTGCCGCACTAACGGCTGCTTCGCCCATCTTCTTTCGAAGGGGTTCACTAACAAAGGGAGATGGCGATTCCTCAACCACTTTCTGATGACGCCTTTGAATAGAACAATCGCGTTCCCCTAAATGGATGGTATTTCCATACTTGTCCGCAAATATCTGGATTTCAATGTGCCGCGGCTCTACCACCGCTTTTTCTAGGATAAGTTCGCCATCCCCAAAAGCACTCTCTGCTTCAGAGCGTGCCGTCTGCAAGTGCTCCAAAAAGTCGACATCCCTCTTCACGAGGCGCATACCACGCCCCCCGCCGCCCGCCGAAGCTTTAATCATAATCGGAAAGCCTATTCGCTTTGCTTGGCCAAATAGGTCTTCAGGAGATTGGCTCTCTCCCTCGTAACCAGGGACACAAGGTACGCCTGCTTTAAGCATCGCAATTTTTGAGAGCCTCTTACTCCCCATCAACTCTATTGCCTCCGCAGGGGGCCCTATAAAGTTGATATTGGCTTCCGAACAGGCTTTCGCAAAATCCGTATTCTCCGAAAGAAAACCATAACCGGGGTGAATCGCATCCGCGCCAGCCTTCTTAGCTGCTTCGATTATTGATTCGATAACCAAATAGGATTCACCAACGGGCGCCGGACCAATCCGCAGAGCCTCGTCTGCCAAGCGAACATGTCTAGCATTCTTATCGGCGTCGCTGAAGACAGCTACCGTCGAATACCCCAACTCTCTGGCAGTCTCTATTACCCGGCAAGCTATCTCTCCGCGGTTTGCGATCAGAATTTTTGAAAATGTTGCCACCTCAAGCCTCACTAACCCAACTAGGTTTTCGTTTTTCGATGAATGCCATCGTGCCCTCTAGCCCTTCGGGACTTTGCACTGCTTTCGAGAAAGACTCAGCTGCCTTGTCTAATAATTCGTCCATGGGAACAAAGCCCACTTGTAACAAAATCTCTTTTGTCTTTGCGTTCGCTTGAGGTGCACACAAACGAATCCGTTCACAAACCTCGTCGATCCGATCTTCTAAGGCCTCCTTAGATGGTTCTAGGTAGTGCACAACCCCCATTTCCAGAGCCTTTTGACCATTGAAGCGTTCGGCCATCAAAGTTAACCGGCGAGTTTGGGTTAACCCGATTCGTTCCACCACAAATGGCGCTATCTGCGCCGGAACGATACCAAGAGTTGTTTCCGGCATGCCAAACTTAGCACTCAAATCACAAATACCAATATCGGACACGCACGCTAGGCCAAAGCCACCACCCAGAACCACGCCCTCCATGACAGAAATAACTACTTGCGGCAGTTTATTAACCGCCAGAATCATTTGGCCAAAAAGACGGTTGAGTTCGTAGTAGGGGTCACCATTCGAATCGTCCGCCATCGCCATGGCTCTAGCTTGTGCCATGTCTTTAATATCTCCGCCTGCACAAAAATGACCTTCGGTACCCCTAAAGATAACACCACGGAGGGATTCTTCACCCCTAAGCCACTCACAAAGAGACAAGAGTTCTCGAACCATTTTCAAGCTCATGGCGTTTCTTGCCTGTGGGCGGTTAAGAACAACTGAAACAAAGCCACCTTTTTCGGAGACATCAAGCGTTTCTAGCGACGAAAAATCATTCATTATTTGGTATCCTTGTTTCGATTTGCGCGAGGGAGAATGCCCATCATTTTGCAGATGATCCCCAGCATAATTTCGTCCGCTCCACCGCCTATAGAGGTAAGTCGTGAGTCTCGGTACGATCGTGATACAGGGTTGTCCCACATATAACCCATGCCACCCCAATACTGTAAACATGCATCGCTAACCTCCCGACACAATCGTCCAGCCTTCAACTTACACATCGAAGCAAGCATAGTGGCATCTTCTCCTGCAACGTAGTTCTCACAAGTTCGATACACTAAAGAACGCAGCGACTCGATTTCGGTTTGAAGTTCGGCCAAACGAAAATGCACCGACTGATTGTCAATAATTGGTTGTCCGAACGTTTTTCTCTCACGAGTGTAATCGATGGTACTCTCGACACAGTATTCCATCCCCTTAAGTGCAGTCGCTGCTGCAAACATGCGCTCTTCTTGAAACTGCATCATTTGCATTGCGAAGCCAAAGCCCTCTTCACCAATTCTATTACGCTGCGGAATCCGAACGTCCTCAAAAAAGACCTGTGCTGTATCGGACGACTTCATTCCCAACTTGCGCAACTGCTTGTCAACTGTCACTCCTGGCGTTTTCATTGGAAGTACAATCAAAGACTTATTTTGATGAGGTTTTCCTTCGGAAGTATTAGCGAGAAGACACATCCAATCGGCTTGTGTCGAATTAGTGATCCACATTTTACTCCCGTTGATAATATAATCGTCACCGTCTTTAACTGCTGTGGTCTTAAGACCGGCAACATCAGAGCCCGCATCCGGCTCACTAACGCCGATACAAGTAACCATCTCCCCCCGAAGGGCCGGTGCCAAATAAGTTTCACGAAGTTCATCACTACCAAACCGTGCCAAGGCAGGGGTTGCCATATCTGTTTGTACACCGATCGCCATAGGCAAAGCGCCGCACCGAATCAATCCCAACTCTTCTGCTACAACCATTCCATAACTGTAATCTAATCCCATACCCCCAAATTTTTCAGGTTTGGTCACTCCCAGCAGTCCCAACTCTCCCATTTTCTTAAAAACATCACGAGCTGGAAAAATCCCTGCGTCTTCCCACCCATCCACGTGGGGATTAATTTCATTTTCAATAAAGGTTCTAACTGTTCGCCTAATCTCATAATGTTCTGGGGTAAATTGCATCACTGTCTCCTTAATAAGATGTTATCGATTCGAGGTGGTTTAGAGGCGGGCAACACCAAAACTATTGGGCAACAACTCCCGGGTGTCACCTTCAAAACAGGTATCAAGAACGAACCCTACGACGCGGCGAGTGTCCCTAGGATCAATAATTCCATCATCCCAAAGGCGAGCCGTCCCGAAGAGGGCAGTCGATTCCTGACTCATTTTCTCGGCCGTATGCTTTTCCATGGCATCGAGTACTTGTGGATCAGGCTCGGTGCCCAAACGGGCGCACTTTTGTTCGGCCACAATACGAAGAACCTTTCCTGCTTGCTCACCGCCCATCACAGCCACTCGACTATTGGGCCAAGCGAAAATGAAGCGGGGATCTAAACCTCGGCCACACATTGCGTAATTGCCTGCACCGTAAGACCCACCAACTAGGATGGTGATCATTGGTATGCGCGCGTTCGCGACCGCCTGAATCATCTTCGATCCATGCTTGATCACACCACCGGTCTCAGAATCTGTTCCTACCATAAACCCCGTTGTGTTCTGGAGAAAGAGCAGAGGGATGCCTGCCTGGTCGCAAAGTTGGATGAACTGGGCTGCCTTAACGGCTCCTTGAGGTGTAATCGGCCCATTATTTCCAAGAACTCCACACCGATGCCCTTCAATCGCTGCATGACCGCAAATTGTTTGCTGATCGAACTCTCCTTTAAATTCGATAAACTCAGAGTCATCGACTATCCGGGCAATGATCTCTCGAGAGTCGTATGGAATTCTGGCCTCGCTTGGAACTATCCCCAAGAGTTCATCGGCGGAATATCGAGGCGGCCTGAAATCACGCTCAGTGGTAGAAGTTTTGTTGCCCCAAGGCAAAACTCCCATTATCTCACGGGCCAATCGAATTCCGTCCGCATCGTCTTCGGCCAAATACTCTCCAGTTCCGACAATCCCGGTATGTAACTGAGCCCCCCCAAGCTCTTCATCCGTTGCTTCTTCGCCAGTAGCTGCCTTGACCAAAGGAGGACCAGCTAGGAACATTTTGGACTTCCCTCTGACCATGATTACGTAGTCGGATAAACCCGGTTGGTAAGCTCCTCCGGCTGTAGCATTTCCATGAACCACGGTTACCTGGGGAATTCCGGCTGCAGACAAGCGAGCTTGATTCGCAAAAGTTCGTGCACCATCGACAAATATATCGGTTGCATAATTCAGATTTGCGCCACCGCTCTCGGCTAGCGTAACAATAGGTAACTTGTTTCTTGACGCAATCTCCTGCA
>CAXGXL010000329.1:0-4962 GCA_964013555.1 uncultured bacterium | reverse complement strand
TTATACAACTGCACCCGAGGTAACCGCAAAGATCTATCAAAATTAGCCCTACTGGAGGCACCTCAGGGCCCTGAGAATCGCCACAAACTGGCCGGTTAGAATCCCCGGGGTTTGTCTAGTTCCAATTGCCCTTAAGCGCACCCTTTCTTCAACCGAGTGACCGCCGGAACCTTCTTTTTGTTGGAATGCAGAAAATCCAAGCCAAGCCCCCTAAGTTCGAAACTCAATTGAAGCATAAAACTCTATCGAACCCTCGGCAGTCTGCCGGTTAAGCGCCTCTCTCCAACCTAACCGCCCAGTTCACTTACGAATTCCTACATGAATACTAGAATAAAATAGGCTTCTGTCTTGGTCCAGGAGAGATCTGCCCAGCTCATCATCGAACTCAAATCGTTCGCCAAAGCACTTTTCTACACACAGCTCGTTGTTGAGTTGCCGATACATGACCGTAGCCCCGGGCTTCATCGTATCCCCAAGAACCGTGGCCAATTCCTGAACATCTTCCGGCGGCATCCAATCAAGAATATTTGAAAGCCCCACAAAATCGACATTCGCAATGGCCTTCGCCTGCCTCAGGGTCGTATTTTGAAACTCAAATTTATAGTGTGGCGCAGGCTTAGTAAGAAAAAGTGGCAGCGTTTCCGCCCTATCTATGTAATGACCCAAAAATAAGTGGTGTAGAAAGTAATTGTCTCGTCCCCCATTGGCACACAAACCAGCCTCCAGAACGTTTCTGAAGTAGTTAGGATAGCTTCCCGCAACCGCGTGCTGAGTAGCTGCAGCTCCAAACATTGTATTAAGTAAACTGTCGTGAAGATACAAATTAAAGGCTACCGACCAATAGGGATGCTCGAAAATCCTTTCCTTTAGCACATCAAGAGCAAATCCATCTCCCTCAAAAAATGCCTCAATCTCCTCCCGTGGCCACACAAATTCCTCTAGAAAAAGGCGAAGACCCCTGAAAAGAGATTCGAAATTTCCGCACTGACTCAAACCTGCCCACCTATGTCCTACCGGACGAGTCTTGCCTGCAGGAAGCACATCAAAAGCCTCATGTCGTGCTCCCACTTCAAAATCCATCAGTGCCTTCATTTTACGCTGAATCAAATCAATTTGGGCAAGGTTGGGTTCAACCAATATAAAATTTGTTTCAGGTGCCAAAGCCTGAAGGGTCAGAGCCGTGCACCCGCCTGACCCGATCAGCATCATTCGCTCGTGAGGCCGATCTCGCATAACCAACCATTCCAATTGTGGGTCTTCTCTCACAACTGCAAATTGTATTGGGTTATCCCTCATGTACACCCTCCCGATGAAGTCTTCAGCTTTTTCCTACTTCGCGTAAAATAAAGACGAGCCTGCACCGCCTACCCAAGGTAATAGAACTCAACGCAGCCAATATCACCCAACCGACTTCAAGAAAAAGAAATTCAGAATGCCTTGAACGTTGATTAACACGAGAATCGTTTGCGCAAAAACCATTTTCCAGAAAAGAGATAGGCGTGCACCTCTTCTCTACCTTAACTTCCTAAGTCGAAGCTATTTTGTAGTCATTGTCCAGATGCCATCCCAATTGTCGCGGGGCGGGGTTTCCCGAAAGTGTCGACAACGAGAAATATAAAGTTCGGATGCACAGTCCTTCGGATTGTAATCAAGAATTTGACTAAAGAAGTTCTCTGCCCGTAGCCACTTGGCTTTCTTATAAGCTTCAATTCCTTGGTGAAAGAGGTCGAGACAGCCATCTATTTCACGATAGGTCTTTTCGGTATGGTAATCCATCACTTCATAGATTCCCACAGGTGTCTCCCGGCCCTTTACGCTCAGACGGTCGACCTCCCTTAATTTGTAACTCTTTTTGAGTTCTCGCATCGTAAATTCACTTATCAGGATTTGACTACCGTAAACTTTGTTCACGCCTTCAAGCCGCGAAGCCAGGTTAACTCCGTCCCCAATGACGGTATAGTCCATCCTCTTAACTGAACCAATATTGCCCGATAAGACCTCATCAGTGTTGATACCCACTCCCAAGCCAATCGGCTCTTTCCCCCTTTCTCTGCGCATCTCATTAAACTCATGAAGCGCCCTAATCATTTGAATTGCCGACAAAACAGAGTTGTCTGCATCATCTTTATGAGGAAATGGCGCTCCAAAGACCGCCATAATAGCGTCTCCAATATATTTGTCGAGGATACCACCGTGGGCAAGAATAACGTCAACCTGAATCGAAAAAATGTCGTTGAGAAGAGTCACGGTTTCCTGTGGTCCGATGTTTTCAGCAATAGATGTAAAACTGCGAATATCACTAAACAAGGCGGTCGCTTTCTGAATTTTACCACCGAGCGAACTTTCATCGTCATCAAGTAGTTTTTCCGTTAACTCCTTGCTCATATATCGTGACATAGTGGATTTAATCCGCTTTTCCGCAGAAATATCGTCAGCCACAATCATGGACCCCATATGTTGAGCTTTAGCATCTTGAAGCGGAACCACGGTCATATTGACGCTAGCAGCCTCTCGCCGCTCAACTCTTCTTTCTCTTACCTCAGGGTCCTCACAAAAATCCTCAAGCTTCAACTCAGTATCCATAGCAACATCAGCAACGCCGGTTTCAGTCACCTTGGTCAACGAGTCGACAATCCAGCTATTCTCACCGATAAAGAGTTCATCAACACACCTATCAATAATTTTCTCTGAATCCTCTTCCAGTCGCAAAAGTCTCAAGGCAGCCTGATTGACCTTCACAATTTTATTCTTCTGGTTTACGGTAATGACAGCATTACTCATGCTCTCGAGAATACTCTCATTGTAGTTCTTAATATTTGCAATCTCGTCAAACTGCTTGGCATTTTCGATGGCAATCGAAGCTTGTGAGGCGAAAGCCTGTAGCCGGCGCTCATCATCTCTACTGAAACCACCCTCGTATTTATTCAGGACCTCGATGACACCAATTTTTTGTTCCTGTTTATTGAGAATCGGGACGCATAAGATTGTACTCGTACGAAATCCTGTTCGCTTGTCGATCTCGGGACTAAACCTACTATCGCTGTAGGCATCGACTACATTAATCGTCTCTCCCGACCCAAATACAGCTCCAGCAATACCTACATTACTGGGTATCCTTATCACTTTTGAATCCATTCCTTGTGCCACGTGCGACCATAATTCAGAAGTCTTTTCGTCGTGCAGGAAAAGAGTACTGCGTTGGCATCCCAATATGTGGGTCACGCTATCCATAATTTTTGTTAGTAATGGAAGCAGCTGAAGTTCGCTTGACAACGCAGTCGTAACTTCAAGCAATTCAGCCTCTTCCTCCCGCGCTTTTTCAATCTCCTCATGCAGCTGTGCGTTCGCAAATGCGGAAGCTGCCTGACTTGAAATGGTCTTCAGTAGCTCAACATCATCTTGCTTAAAGTCCGATTCAATCTTATTGAGAACCTGCACGACCCCGACTATGTTTGATTGACGATTGTCTCTAATTGGTACGCAAAGGATGTTTTTCGTCACATAACCCGTTTGTTTATCTATTTCGGGATTGAATCTTGCATCGCTATAAGCATCATTGATAAGAACTATTTCACCGGTCTGAAACACTGAACCAGCGATTCCCTTGGAAGCATCAAATCTGATCTCGTTAATTCCGTGTCCCTCGGCCACCCTTGAATAAAGCTCACCCACCCGTTCGTCATAAAGAAAAACAGAACAACGTTCGGAACCTACAAAGTCGGAAATTAGGTCAACCATTCTTGGCAATAGAACATCAAGCGAAAGCGAATCGGCTACTCTTCTATATACTTCGAGCAAAGCGTTAGTCCGCTTAAAATGGTCCGCAAGCTTTTCAATGAAATGCTCTCGTTCCTCTTTGGCGAGGCCCCTAAGGCTTCACGCAGTTCACCGCTCTTAATGCTGTGCATTAGTATTTTCTCTCGAATTTCATCGAACATGGGAACGTACCTGGTGCGAATTAGTGAAGGCCACCCAACCAAGAGACTCTGGAATTCCAACTTGCCCTATTTCTAATTGAGTCTCCATTGCGCTCCTCACTCGACCCTTAGAAAAATAGCTATGCCAGGCGTGATTTCGATTGCGCCCAACACCAGCGTAACACGCCTTTACTGGTCTCATCAAATCCCAGAACTAGGCGCTTGCTTGCTCAATAAGGGAATTAGATTCAACGACAAGTGTTCCTTAGACCCTTTTGATTAAATCAAAACCGGCTAAAAAAACAGAAACAAAGTCCTAAGAAAATAACAATATCAAGCAAGTAGACCAGAACACTTCAAATAAAAAAGACGCGACTTCTTCGATCCAATCCCCAAAGCAATGAATACCCATTAATAGTAGCTCCCAGAGACCGACCATCAATGAGTTCCTAGAGTTTGCCGCCCCCGAATGCAGAACCAATTCGGCATCTCACTCCCCCTACCACCAAGAAGCACCCTCGCTAACTACTGGTCTGACAAATCGGTTCTCGCGAATGATTCCAATCTAAACTCGGGCAACCTATTCCAATTATGCGACACCAAAAGTAATTCTGCTCGCCCGTCTCCATCTACGTCACATAAATGCCTCACCGATAATACTCCTCCCTCATCTCCTATTTGAATAGAAAATTCCAAACGTGGGGGACCTCGACGGTCGACAACCACCGACATTACCGTGTGGGTATTGAAGGTGTCTTCGCCGAACTCAAGCAAGAGCCTGTAGACCACTTCCCCCGTAAACTCCACCACAGAACAACGAACAAACGATGTAGTGGAAGGTTCAAGGCGCAGCAATACATTTGGGTGCTTACGAATCACTTCCGTATCGACCGAATCACACATCCGCACCGAGGTTCTAGTCGCAGCTGGATCTTTAACGACGTATTCTTCCCGTCGAATTTCTTTACCAAAAAGGTCCCGCTCAACCATCTCTTTATAGCAAGTGCCCGCTGGAGCATGAGTCTCATGTGGAATGAGAACCGGT
>CAXGXL010000328.1:0-4982 GCA_964013555.1 uncultured bacterium | reverse complement strand
TGGGGCGGGGAGAAGACCTATTTAAGCCAGAGCTCTTATTTGAACATGAAACCCCAAAAAGTCAAATTAAAACAGTTTCTTATGGGGCCGACGGGCTGTTTGCTACTATTTGGTCAAAGGGATGCGGCTTTGGGAGGTGGTAAGCTTGGGAGCCAAATAGCCAACTCGCTTAATGCTGTTGATTGATTTAGATAAGGTGCGTGGAACTCCACGCAGAGTCTTTGAATTTCTTGAAGCAGTCGTTTGTTGGACCACTGCCTTACTTTCGATCTTAGGTTGGGAGCGTGTTGCGAGACATGACCCCACATATGCTCTAGGGCATTTCGCAAGCGACCCGATGTTGGCGGTTGTCGCAATTGCGCTGTTAAAGTTTCTAAGAGGCTGGAGTAGTCCGCTCCTCGGCGACGGCCGGCCACCATTTTTCCAATGACTTTATATTGGTGGAGGCTCCTGGCCATTACTGAATATTTGTGTTGGGCCCACGCTTCTTGAGCATTTCGGGGAAGTCGAATACGGCCGGACCCTTGAGTCTTGTACTTTGATTCGAGAGCTCTAATTTGCTCTCGTGGTGCCTCTACATACGTACTCGGCCACTTTCCTGGGTTCGAGCGGGTTCTTATCGGGGCAGGCACCGGGTATCCCATGAGTTGCATCTCGGCTTTTATTTGAAGGTAGCGGGTTCGCAGTGCCCACCCGTAACCCTTCCAGCGTGCCGTTTCTGGGTGCTCGTAGTGAGCCGCCTTGCGGTTCAACAAAATCGATACAATCGTTTGCAATTGCTGGCATTCGTCTAGCAGGGACTGCTGGTCGAGGTACCCTGGGTTGAGATCCCAAATGCGCATAAAATTACCTTCCTCGGGCCGATTGAGAATTCGGGAGGGAATCGGCCACAAAATCAATGCCTGATTTGGTGAGGCTTTTCAATGCACAGCTTGTCTTGTGTCCATTGGCTTGCCTTAGTGGCTGCGTTAAATTTTCACTTTATCTCTAAGGCACGGGGAAAAGGAGCGAGTAAGAGACGTTAGAATGCTTTGGTGGCAGTGTTTTAATGTTGGATTCGTTTTGTCTTGGGAAGTCAGCAAGTCTCTGTTTTATCTGAGTTTTTGTGTCCCGGTTTAGCCAATCGGCAGCGTCATCCCCTAGTTCAAATGAGTACTTGGATTCTCTTCGAGTCTCCGGTCGTTATTTTTACGCAACACCTTAAGGAATATGAACGATAACGATTTGAGCCTTTTTGTCACAGCTACGAGCTTCGTCAGTTTCTTCTATTTTGTTTGTGAAAATAGATTGAATTTAGGAACTAGAAAGTAGTTTAATGCTGTACTCCCCTACTCACAAATCCTTAGCTCTTGTTCATCCTATGAATCCACCGGTGACGGTTGGAAATGTCGCTTCTTCCAAGGTTGTGTCGTCTCCTGAAGCCTCTCCGGCGGTAAAAGCCCAAGAAGATGTTTTTGTTGGCGCCAAATCAGTAAAAGTTCCGAAGACGAAGTCCGAAGCAATTGCTTTACGGGATTCGATCGTTGCTCTTTGCAAGAGTAATACGACTGACTTAGCGTCGATTGGACAATTACGGGCCCAACTAAATCCTATGCTTGATGCTATTGAAACGTATTTCGCAGCAAATCGCCCCGAGAATGAAACCGAGTTAACTAAGGGTGTTTGGAAGAATCTTTGGTACGATGATCCGGATATTAAGGACCGCGGTCTTCTAAGACTAAACCGCGACAAAATCTGGCAGGTGGTTCGTGACGGATATTATTATAATGTCTCGGATAGTAAACTGGCTACTTGCGGTCTTTCGCTCGGGTCGCTATCGAATTATCTCAAAGGCGCTTATACCATCAAGAACAAGCCGACTGCAGCCAACAAGGGAGCCAAGAGGCTTAACGTGATCGACCTTGAATTTGTGTACAACGGTCTACGTTTTGGTAAACTTCCCAAAGGCGCAAAGGTAGACGCTCTCGTTGACAAAGTTGAGAACTCTACTTTCGGTAGCTTGAAAATTCCTGGCCCCTATGGCGTTCAAGGTGAATTGTGGAATCTTTATATTGATGACGAAGTTCGCATTTCTGCCGGATTTGACAAATCTAATCCAGATGTTCTGGATGTGTACATCTTAGAGCGTGGCGAATCGGTTTAAAACTGGAATAAATTTTTGTAATTGGGTTCGGAGGTGATCAATGCCTCTGAGCCTACCCTACTTAATTAAGTGTTATCTCGGGGACCGAAGATAATACTTCTCTATTGTTCTAAGGGTGAAGCTAACACTTCGTGTGACTGATAGAGCTTCTAGTCAAAACCCATTGGGTCTTTTCAAAGGAAGCTGGAAGGTTTTTGCTTTGAATGGGATGCAGCTGAAAAACGGGCGAAGTCTGGTTCGAAAAAAACACCTTGAGAGCAACGAAATTTTAAGCAGTGCGATAATTTAGTGTAGCCACTAACGAGCACCGCCGAGGACAAGACAATGGTACGAGTAAGCAACCCCACTTCAATGCCAGGCCATACCGGCTCCCTTTCTGAAGCCACTCCATCTTCTGAAGCCACGGCGTCTCAGCCAAGACGTGTCGTTTCGGCAACTCCGACTCCGCGACGGAACCAACCTCATAGTATGCTTGGAATAGGGGAGCTTGTGAGCCGGGCTTGTGAAACCTCGTGTAGTACAACAGGGGATGCTACTCGGGCGAGTAATAGTCTTTTTGGGCTAGCTAGAGGTTACAATTCAGGATCGGCTTCAGCTGCGAGTTTTGCTCCCACTCGTGCAAATACTTTGGGTACCACTTCTGACGCGTTTTATGGGAGCGTAGGCGTCAGGGGAAATGTGCATGCCGAAGATATCGATTCTTCCATCAGCGGCGCAATGTCCTTGAATCGAAATGGATTGTCAACGAATGCGAAACTAACGACCGCTAGCGGCGAAAGGTTTGGCACCAGCAGTTTTCTCAAATCGGGATATTTTTCTCTTGGGGTTAATGCGGCGATTGATTTAGAGGAGAAGTTTGCGTGGGCTGATAAGGGCGGCGCAGCGCTTTATTTGGGTGGGTACGTCGGCGGTTGGAATAATTGCATTGGAGTAGGGGGCAATATTGGCGTCGCGGTTCCGGGCGGGTCTATCAAGATCGGCGCGAATTTGTCTCTTTCTGCCGATCGCTCTGTTCGTTATTTGGGGGAATATAAGGGAGATGAAGAGCAATTACAGGGGCGGCATGGAGTGGAGATCAAGCTTTCAAACTCCAAGACAGCCGGAGGCTCCGTAGGTGTAAGTAATGGACTCCTAGGGGTAGGTGGCCGTTTAAGCTCCAGAAAAAGTAAATCCGTAATTTACCGTACGTTTCTCCAAGAGGATAGCGCACGCCAGATTGTAGGCGATGCTAAGACCGATTCGGATTTGGTTCAGGAGAAGGCAGAGGCATTAGCACTCCAGAGTAAGGCCTTGCCTATACCCAATTTGCGTGACCCCAGCACCATGCAGGTTGGAGATGAAGTGGTACTTCAAACCTCTGGTATGATCAAAGGTGGGGTAGTTCTTGGTGGTTTAGGACCAGCAGTTAGTGTCAATGGGCATATGGAAGGTACTTTTCAAGTTAGTGCGCGAAAAATAGATGATACCCATGTGGAGCTCGTTGTATCCCCTCGGAAGGTTTCGGGGATTGGTTTGGGAGCAAGTGTTCCTTTGATTCATGCGGAGGCAAGTTACAGTTTAGCATTGGCCATGCGCCAAGCTTTTGTATTCGACTTATCCAAGCCCCAAGCGCATCAGAGTTATTTGAGGGCTCTTAATGGTACTCTCCCATGCAATATGCAATCACCGAATGCTGTAGCTGAGAATGACGATGGTCGCCTCTTGGCTGCAATGAATTGCGAGGAGTTGCCCGAAGGAGTCCACAGAACGTTCTTAGAGAAGGCCGAAGTGCCCATGACATGTGTGGGTATATCCACGGGACTGCGTTTTCTTCCGGCAGAAGCCGGGATAGCTGGACTTTCTTACTACCACATTAGTGCTAGAAAAAAGCAGGTTATTACAGATGGTGTTACGGCATTGACTCTTCAAACCAAGGGACTTGAAGACAAATGGGAACTTTTATGGTCCGGTGAAGAATCTCAGGCCGTTTCAGCGACTCTCTATAGAAAGAGTACATACGAAGGGCCGGGAAAATACACCCGCGATTTTGATAAACTCTCCATCAAGGCGAGGTTGTCGGACTCACAATTGGTGGGCAATGATTGCAATGATAAGATTATCGGTCCAGTGAACAATGCGTTTGGTTTGACCATTGATGAGTTTTCTAGGTCAGGTCACAAACAATCTCGAGAAGTAAAGCTTGAGCAGGTGCTAAATGCATCTGATTTCAAAGTACTTTCGAAATTTACGCCGGCGAGATTGAGAGTTATTGCCAATCAAAGTGGAGCCGATATTGGCGAATTGACCAATCTAGTAGCTTCATTAGAAACTGAATTTAATCCATGGGATCAAGCTAGGTTTGTTCAGGATTTTGTTTCTTCTCAGAAATTAAAGGGCTTTGGAGCCATCTACCAGATGTTGAATGAGCCCGTTCGATTGAATGTAACGACAACTTCGGACTCGTATACGAAACCACTTAACGATGTGAAAGAACTCGCTTTCGATTACAACGAACCTGTGCAGCCGTGGCAGGAAAAACGAGTTCTTAATCGTCGCTTTAGTGATGTTTATGAAGCAATTGACGCGGTCAAGCTTGGTCTTCGAGATCTTGAAGATGATACGATTATGAAGGAGTTCGAGCCTGAGCAATATGCTTCGACCAAAGATCGCCTGACCCATGCTCGTCGCGAATTGAGTGAGATGGTTGAGGTACGTCATCTCACGCCAATGCAACGTCATAGACTCTACGCTAAATTGGCTTCGAAGAGCCTCTTTCATCAAGTAGATATCTTGGCGGGACGGTACGAGAATAATATTCACCCCAACGAGTCGAAGGGCGAAATTAAGCAGCGTTTCGCTG
>CAXGXL010000327.1:0-4987 GCA_964013555.1 uncultured bacterium | reverse complement strand
TATTAAGTAAGAATCCGAGTGAACGAATTTACAGGATGTGGGTCGAGCTTATGTTGCAACGCTACACCCATAAGGTTCGTTCTTGTGAGCAAAACAAACCAAACGCCACTACCTCACTAGAGAAAGCTAGAGCACACTGGCTTGTTTTTAACAGAGCCTACCAGGACGGAAAGTGTACATCTAACCCACCCCGCATCCCATAATACGACATAATCATCAAGACTGGTCTAGAGTCTTCAGGCTACGCCTCTTGGAGAGATGTGGTAGGAGTCCTACAGGGCCATTCGTTCAAGAACGCTCGCAAGAATTTCAGATTCACTTCTTCCGCAAGTAAGATTCCCGGCAAATAATTCATACAAAAAGCGATTTAACTCTTTTAGAACAACACGCGTATCCTCACCAGAACGAGTTATCCAATGCCCCACATCGTCGATTGTTTCGCAACGCAAATTGGAAAGAGCGGCACTAGTACCATTTTGTTTCACGTAATTTTCGAAGTCGGTGAGATTCTGAGCAGGAATCAATTCATCTTCTTTTCCTGCAATTGCAAGGACGGGAGTGGTTTCCAACAACTTATTCAATTGAGGTCTGCGATCAGAAGCGCTAAAGATAGCTGCTGCTTGAAGTGATCTACCGGAACCCTGTTTTCCGGCACCTATTTTCTTTCGAATGTCCTGAATAAATTGAGACTCTTCCTCAAGATGGGCTTCTTTTTGCTTCGAAGCGCAAAGCAGACTAAGAAGGTCCTTTCCGCTCTCATCATTACCAACAACACTAATTTGCTTCAAAAAATCGAGTGTCGGCATTGTTTTACCAATCATGGGTCCAAAGCCAGGGAAAAGAAGCCCTACGCCCCTTAGGTTTTTCGGTGGTTTTTTTCCCGCCGCCAATGATTGAGCAACCATGGAGCCCATGGAAACACCAATTACCACCATGGGATGCTCATCAAGTTCTAGCTCTTTAATAAGTGTACCGGTGTCATCCGCCATATCCTCAATGGTCAAGCCCGGCTTCACGCAAGAAAGAGCGGCTGTTCCTGCGATGGCCGAAGCTGCAAGAAGGCCCGTGGCCAGGGGAAACGAAAAGACTGCCCCACATCCAGAGGCCGCCGTGGCAGCTAATCCGGTCCAAAACCAATTCGGATGGTCCTCCTTGAACGCCTCAAGCCCACTTTGCAAATAGTGTTTTAAATAAAGAGCCGTGGTAGAAGACCCCAAATTTCCCTTATGAGAACTGCCACCGACACCCCGATTATCAGGACAAAGAACAAGGCCGTACTCCTTACAAAGTTCAACAAATGCTGGATGCAACCACTCTTTCGGCGTATTCAAGCCCGATAGAAGAACAATCATCGGCATGTTTTTGCGTGCCATACTCTCGTCCAACGACACCCCATTGGCACCATGCAATTCGAATTCTATTTTGCATTCCTGCTGATTTCCGACCCTTTCCAAATACCCTATACGATCTGACCTAACGCCTACGAGTTCCCCCTCTGTCGGCATTGATTTCCACGAAAGAGTGTCCTTCTGTGAAGGAGCCTCAAGGCTCAATGCCCTCTTAAATTCAAGCTGACCCAACCCGGACGTCACAAGAGACTCAGGATGGCCGCCAACATTCTTGGGGCGAGGTGGTTTTCGGTAACAAGAAAAGATTTTAGGCACCGCAAGTTTAATTTCGGAGCAAATTGTCTTGGCTCGCTGAGCACTTTGGGGCAAGCCGTGCATTTTCTGAAGAGAATCCCCCTTTTCACATTGAGGATTCTGCTGCCCATTATCCGAATCGGCCGCATCCACTTCACGCTCTTTCTTATAATCACTCCATAGGGGAGAGACTGCAAGTCCTGCATTTAATGTTGGCATCATCGAGTTCCTCAACCTTGAGACAAAGTTCGTTTTTTGGGGTTCCCCGCATAAGATATCGGCAAAATACCCCCAGAGTTGCGTCCAGAAGGGCTAAAACCAGGCGTCATCCAGCCGGAGGGCTACGTTACAGAGTTCCAAAGAGATACTCTCCGCAAAGACAGTGACACAAGCGGATGTTTCATGGCACACAGAAAACAAGCTAACCCACTGTTTCTTTTTAAATTCTTTCTCGAGTAAACCTTTTCAAACTAAGCCGTGTTCGTTCAAAACATGCGGCAAGGAAATGAGCTCGATATTCAAAAATGCCCCCACCCAGTGTTCTTAAGCCAATCAGAGTTCCGGAACCGCATGAATTCACTCACGGTCAAAATCGGGAAAACACGCAACCCCCGTACCTTCTGGCCGATAAAGGCCTCGTTCCATGCCACAACGAGGAAAATAATGCCCCAAATTACCCCTTGCCACCCCCAGCCAACCAAGCCATCGTCTTTCAGCCCCCCCGTAAGACACAACACGACCACCCCAGAATCTGTCCCCACTGGGCCATCAAACGACCTATACAGTGATAGATGGGCAGAACCCCGTCCGTCACGCCTTGCGCAAGCAGTTAGCCAGGTGTTTGCAATGACACCCAAGGAGCGAATCCAAATCTTGGATATGCCGCAGAGTCCCCCTCTCCCGGCTGGGTTAGAACCAACCCCATCCAATGTTAATGAGTTTTGGCGCACGTATTGGCAAGAACATATTTCACGCCAATGTGATCCCGGGTTCGCTATACGTGGCTATGTCAATATTCCTGGCCGTCCTGCGGCAGTCCAATACCTTGACGTCATCGAAGAGTACCTTAAAACCACCAAAGGGATTCGCTCGGTCACTACCAGCTCGTTACCCCGAGGCGCCGGTGATCGCTTCGCTGAAATGATGGCACGAGTCCTCCCCGAGACTCCCTCAATTTGCGACCTAACGATTTTCGGAGGCCACGTCACCAATAAGGGTGCCCTCGCGTTGTGCAAAGGCATAGAGAAATGCCCCCAAACCCTGACATCGCTGAACTTGGTCAATAATTTAATTCGCGACAAAGGCAAACAAGCTCTCGAGTCCTTATCGGAACAAGGAAAAATGAAAACCCTTTGGCTTGGGGATAATATGACCAAAAAGGAACAATCCCAACGCCGCAAGAAAATCGTCCGGCATCTTTTGATCGATATCCCCCTCTGGGCCATTACACCGCGCTGTATCGAAGAACTCTGTCCTGGACGGGTTCAAACCCCAAAAGATTTCTGGGCGATGGCAAAGCAAAACTGGAAAAAGCTCGTATCGGGCTAACAACTGCAATACCCACGCGACTTCCAATTCGTATACCAAATCAAGAATGCCCTATAAGGCATTGGCCGTATGAAATCCAATGCCCTCGCTGCACGAAGACCTCTTAGGTGGGCAAATTGAAAATCTGGCTAACTGCGCCAGCGCGTTCTCCACTGAATCGCCGCACAAGGGCAAATGGACTCACAAAATGCGCTGCAATTTTATCAAGGTCAGCAGGGTTCGTTATGGAATTGAGAATCGCGAGAGCAGCTAATTCATCTGCAGTCGTTGTCGAGCGCCAGCCCCCCAACAAATTATCAGAGAACCGCCGAAGGACTTTAGCTGAGCGTGCCCAATAAGAAGAAATGGGTTGAGAATCCGCCGTCTTGGGTCTCGAATTGAGCGCCGCAAAAGGAGCTATTTTAGGCTTAGCCCGTAGCGGTCGCGAACCGCCCAAGAGAGTCTCCAACATCTGAATCCTCGTCCGACAAGATGCTCGTTGTAACACTATTGCCGGGTCTTCAATGCCTCCTCTTCGATTGGGATTTAAGATCATCTCACGAAGTTCACACCGTCCTAATGACCTATTCCTTGGTTGCCTCAAAGGTCTACTGATTAGTGCACCACATGCTGCAACGAGTCCACCCAGGATAGTAAATGCCCATCCGATAGCTCTTATTGTCCTTGGAAAAAGAGACCGCCAAAAGCCAAGTATTTGGGCTCCCATCCCTTGATCCGAATCTGGTGCCTTCCTCTCAAGACGTTCCCCCAAACGCTGAATATTCTTGCCGATCAAATTTCCCAAGACAAACGCCGGCACGCCCACCAGAGTATTAGTCAGCGCACCTATTAACTGCAGAGAACCAGCAATCGGAAAACCTCGCTTGATTGTTTCGATTGAGGACGAAAAGCCGTTAGAACCGCTACCAAAGACATCTGAAGATAGGGTGCTGAGCATCCCCTGAAGATTGGGGGATGGGAGAATTTCGTCTTCAGGTCGAGCAAGCAGTATCATGTGTCGGTGATAGGTAGCCAATACCGCACCAACCCCCTTACGCGCATAACACACGTTGCTCCACTGCTGCATGAATTGCTCATAAGACAAATCCTCCTCGGTCCCATGAGGGTTCATAAAAATTACCCTATCTATTTCATCGTTTTTGCCCCATTCAACGCCAACAACATTTACAAAATGGGCTTGGCCTTCCTCTGTTTCAGATCGGTAGTTGCTATAGTTCAATAGAACAATAGCAGGCAGACCTTTCCAAACATGCTGACACAACACTTCAAAGTCAGCTCCATCAAATTGGGTCGCCTGCAGTCCTATTCTCTGGGCGGTATCAACGAGTCCCCCAGGAAAGGTCGCTCCGCCTGGCTCTGGCTTAAATATTCGAACCGATCTATCCAATACTCGACGGTCGCCAGGAATACCCAATGAGGCCAGCGCCATAGCCAACGCCGTGGTCCCACAGGAATTACTGAGCCCCTGAACGTGCAAAGGCATGGCTTTCCCAAAATGCTCAAGGGCCTTGTAGTTTTTGTACTTATTCGACTTGGTAAGAAAAAGAGAGGAGGCGTGAGGCGACAAAGGTCTCCCATCAATACATAGATCCTGCCCATCCCAGCCAGGGACTTGCGCCTTGGGCTCCGGAGCTACTCGATTCAAAAAAAACGCCGGTAGCGGTGAAGATTTATAACTGCCTACACGCACGCGAAACTCCCCCACGAGCTTTTAATTAGATACCTTAGTATCGAAGCCTCCCCAAAAACGTTGCGACTAATCGAAAAAGAGTAAAAGCGAGAAAAAGCGAGTAAAT
>CAXGXL010000326.1:0-5001 GCA_964013555.1 uncultured bacterium | reverse complement strand
AGCTGCCGCGGTTGCTCCTTTTTCGGCCGCCTTCGCAGCTGCTTTCTCCGCCGCTGCTGTCGCTGCTTTTGCCGCCTCTTTAGCTGCCTGTTGAGCAGCTTGCGTCGCTGCCTTTGTCGCTTCTTTGGCTGCCTGCTGAGCAGCAGTTTGGGCCGCTTGAGCAGCGCTGGTCGAAGCTGCTTGCGCAGCAGCCGAAGCCGCTGCCACCGGCCCGGCCGCAATACCTCCCACAGCTGCTCCTATGGAGGCCCCCATCAAGGCGCCATCCATAACAGATTCGGCACTGCCATCGCCCGTAGAGGCTGCAACAATACCACCAATTAATGCACCGGCCAAAACGCAGGCACCTACAACCAAGGCTGCGGCTGCGCCCATCGTGACTGCTGCCAAGACGATGGAAGCAATAATGACCAAAACCGATACGATTGTTCCGATGATTTTGGCATTCTGAGCGTATTCCTCGGCCTCTTTTTTCATTTTGTTAGCTGTTTCGGCCTTCTTTTGAGCGTCTTTAATTCCCTTTTGCTTAAGATCACTTAAAAGCGTGGAAAGTTTATTGTGATTTTCAGGATCGTTTAGCGGACTATCAATCTCAAGCTTTAAGAAGGCAGCAATCAAAGCATCTGCTGACAATTCTGCAAGTCCGTTGGATGATTTAGGCACGGTTGCCGATGCCCCCTCAACCGTAGAGAACGCGGAATCCATGGCAGGACTAAGATTGTTCATCAATGCATTGGCACCTTGGGTATGCTCCGCGGTCAATGCAATTCGTGGAGCACTCGGGGGAGGCAACTTCGACTCACCCTTCAATTTCTCAGCCACCGCCGCGCTGCGTGCAGCCTGCGCTTCATCGAGCTCATTGACATCAACTCTGCCAACCTGCTCTCCAGCTTGAGCCCCTTTTGCTTTTCGAAGGCCACTTTTGCCCTGACTGCTCTGCAACCCAGATCTTCCCAATAATTCTGCAATATGCGCATCATCGTATGTCGACTCGGCCCCCTGCGTGCCTTGCGAATCGAATTGGCCATGTAGATTGGACTTGGTGTTAATTGGGCCGCCTGAAAATGTCATTGAAGATCTCCGTATCTACTTGAGTTTCCTAGGTCTGATGAAGAGTACACGGTCTTTGGAATCTTTGGCTGCAGAATCTGTCTTTATTTTATAAGCTTAGCTGCCAAATTGCTGAATCAGAATCTCACCTCGGCTTTTTACGTCGTGTAATTCGGAATTCGAAGCCGCCAATTCAACACCTTTACTAATGATTCCAACACCTTCGTCTATTTTTCCCTGCATAATCTTCACCTCCCCTTGATAAATCAGCGTCATCGGATCGTCGCTGTCGAGACTCAATGCAATCCGATAATAATGGTCGGCTAAATCATATTGCTTCATTCGTTGAAGGCAAATCCCCACCAATTGGTAGTATCGCCCCTTATAAGGGTCGATCAGCATCAAATAACCGCAAATTTGAATCGCCTGTAAGCCTTGGCCAATATTAGCATAGTTGCAAGCGACAGCGTAAGTGCCATCCAATTCGAAATCCGTAAAGCCACCGACATCCGCATAGGTGAGCCTCCCCTCCCGAAGGGCTTCCTTAACATCCGCAAACCCTTGGCGTAGCTTAGGGTTTCTCATCATGTCCTCAAGGTTAATTTCCGCGTCAGGATCGAACTCAACTCCCATCTCCCGAAGAACCTCTTCGGTTTCCCCGATGAGCTTATCCCCCTCTTTAACCAGTACCACCCGAGCGGGAACCCCACCATCAGCCCCCACAATAGCTCTAGCTCGGGTAATATAAGGCAATTCAGCCATATCCTCTGAGCCTTGCTCAATCACCGCTTGAAGCAATTTAAGCCCTGCGGCTTTGTCCCCAAGCATGCACAAGCACTCCCCGGCATACACTTTGGAGATCACATCCGCGGGGTTCCAATGAAAGGCCGCCTGATAACAGCGCAACGCAATATCATAGCCCTTTTGAGCGTGAGCGCATGCCCCCAGGCCTCGCCAAGCCGTAGGCCGATTCGGATTTACTTGAAGTATGAACCCATAAATAACCGCGGCCTCCTCGTAGCGACGTGACCGATAGTAACTAATTGCAATATCCTCAATGGTGTTCAAAGAAGCATCATCAATACCAACGACCTCTCCGTAGGTATTGGCTCCATCCTGAACGGCCTCCCAAATCGCCTCTAAATCAGCATCAGGAATATCATCTAAGAAACTCAAATTCTCGTTTAACTCGGCGGCGGTGGTCGATTCCGTGGTCATCAATAAATCTCCTGCAAGAGCTGACGCGCGCAACTAGTCAACTCAAAGCGCTCTTTGAACTAAATTAGAAGTAAAATGGGTACCAAGAAATGGAGCGCGGGAAAAGCCTCCATTGAACCAGAACACTAAATTCACCCCAATGGGTTAGAGCATATTGCGGACAGTACCTGAACGCATCTCATTCATGGATTTCATAACACTAGAAATCAAATTATAGAGCTGATTCGATTTTTGGTCGAAGTTCTGAAAAGAAGTAGACGCCATTTGCCGCTTGTTCCGAACGGTTTCCTGCATACTCTCAAGTTCTTTGATTTGGTCATTTAGACTCGCGCGATTAAGCGGTTTACGGTCAGAGTCTGTCTCAACCAACTGCCCGTCTGCCCCCAACGTACTTAAATCAAACTCTTTGACATCGACGTCGACCGTGATCTTATCGGGATAATCTTCATCTTTGCCTGCCGCACTCAATCTACTTGAAGCGTCCACCAACTCACTGAGGTATTGTGAAAGCCCCTCAGCCATATCATTGTACTCCTTAAGCTTGAGCAAAAAGTACTTTTTGTCCTCGTTGGTCTCTTCGATAGATTGCTTAAAAACTAAAAAGAGCAATTCGTGCACATTGGGCTTTCCTTCGGCATAATTGAAAAAGGTATCCATGAAGGCAGCTCTATTAGCCGTAGTGGGATTCTCAATCATCGTTCTTGCAGCGTTGTAGCTATCTTGAAACCCTGGGGTCCCACTTTCACGACGAGCAACCTCTGCCGTTGAAGGCCCGGGACGAAATCCATCCAGTGCATCTCCCAACGCTTCGTCGTCTTCACTCAAAGGAATATCGGTCTGGGGACCTTCAATTAAATTCGAATAGTCTTCTGAAGCGACAAATCTGTCCCCATGCAACACCAGCGCCCAAGCCGCCAGCTCCTCCTCAAGGTCCATCAATTGAGCTGCGGAAATCTCAGAGGTAACCTTCTCAAGCTCGGCCGCAACCCGAGGGTCGATGGTCTCACCGTTGAATTCAATCATCCCACCGTCCAAAACAACAGGTGCGTTTCCGCCCCCAATTCCACCGGATGAACTCATAGATTAGCTCCTTAATAATTTGCCGTTGCTCGGGTATCCTTGCTGCATCCTGAGATAACAACTTCCCCATCTCAGCGCGAAAACCCTTTGTCTCTACACTCCAAAGGCCCGTTGCGGTTGGCCAATTCTACTTTTTAGATCATTTTCTGTCTATTGCCTCAAGCCAGAGCACCCTAATCCAATTCCCAACGAGGCCGCAACCCGCGCCAGAGATTGGCGTCTTAAACAATGAAAGTAACCTATCGAAATAATTGCCAAAAATCACGCTGCTCTTTGGCCCAATCAACGGATAAATCAACCCCGCATACCTGAAACACCCGTTCCAACTCACGCCGAGAAAGCTCATAGACGTGCTTGGAAAGTAATTCGCCCGTCAGAGGGTGAGGCTCCAAAAAACCACCCACATAATGAGCTCCTATTTTCTTGAACCAACGTGGAGGGTTTTCTCGAGGCCCTTGAATTCGCCATCGGACTCTCTTACCCAACTGGTTGACAAAAGCGAATTGAGCTCCCAAAACCGCGGCCTCAAACATCAACTTGAAACTCCCTTGGTTTTCATTAGACGCCGCCAAATCTATCTCGCGAATGGAGTCAAAACTCCCCGCCCATCCATACTCAAGATAAAACCCCCACGGCTTGCCCGAAGCTCGAAAACGCAAAATGAAATACCGAACGGAATTCCAGTCAGGGCCATCTTCTTCCACTAAAAGCAACTCGCCTCGATCAAAGTCCTCGCGACTCGGCGGTTCCGGTAAACTAAGGGGAACATGAATTTCAGAATTTTGAAGTTGCTCAAAAATCCAATCCAACTCACATGGAGTTGCTTTATCAATGACCAATTGCGGTCCTCTTATCTTATTCATCCACCAAGAACCTTTATAGGATGTGGCATCCCTGGCCAAATCGTACTATTAAAATCAACTTATCTCTCTGACCTCCTCGAATCAATGCAGATTCAAGGACCTTCGCAAAGGGGACATTGATGCGATTTTCTTCACAAAATGTCAGCAGCATCCACGAAGCTCTACAGGAACTTTCCGCCCCACAGACCCAAATACAATTGATGACCGAAGCAGACTTGGATGAAATTACGCAGCTCTTCTCCAATCCCGAATTCTACAGTGGCATCGACATGCAATCAGCTCCCAGCAAAGAGCGGCTTCATCAACTGCTTTATGAGCGAGCAAGATTATTACTTTGGCGCGTGTTTCCATTCGATGGAGAAAAGCGAGATAAGCAAATAGGCCTGGTGGGCTGGAATGGAAATGCCGGACCACCATGCGTCGTGTATTTTCCATCAACAGATGAAGTAGACTTGAATGTATTTCATAATGCCATTCTTTTGGTGGTAAATGCTTTTTTCACCATGACCGAAGGTGAGAAACTCCACATTTACCTCTCTCACCCCATTGCCGAAGAACTTCACGATAGGGTGGTAGAAGCGGGTTTTGACCTTTGGCAAGAATATCCGGGAGTAGATCCTGAAATAGAGTCCACCTACATCATGGAAAGGCAAACATTCACCGCTTACTATCTAGAAGACCATGACGAGCAGAATGATGAGCCCTATTAGCACAAAAAGACTTTTAATTCTAAGCCACTAACCGTTTTTTGTTCAGAAAAAAAAGAGGAATTTGAAGCAAAAAGCATAAC
>CAXGXL010000325.1:0-5003 GCA_964013555.1 uncultured bacterium | reverse complement strand
GACGAATGGGCTTACTGATCACAATCTATGATCAGCTCTTTGAAATTCAATACACCGCTCCAGAGAGTACTTTCGAATCATCCTACCCTGTTTTCGATTCACTACTTGCCTCCTTGACGATTGAACCTTAAACGGAGGCTCTCACTGAATTTGCTCTGCTCCTAGTTTGTGCTAATCTACACCAACATGAGTACTGAAATACAGAATGAAAAGCTCCTGTGGCTGCTACAAATAAGTCGTAAGATGTTAACCACCCGCAACTTACAACAGTTGCTGGCATTAATCACCGACTCATTTGTGGAGTTGACTCAAGCCGACCGTGGATTTCTATTTCTAAGAGATCGAAAAACGGGAATATTGGTTCAAAAAGCGGCACAAACTGCTCAGGGAATTGCCATTGTCTCCTCCGAACCTCATATAACGGGGATTGCCAACAAAGTTCTCAAACAAAATAAATCTGTATTCAGTACCGATATGGGACCCGCAAACGAACTTCCTGAGCAAGCTCTTCTCAATGATATCGACCACAAATTGCTCGTGTGCGCTCCACTGGCAACCGAGAGCGAAACCATCGGAGTGCTCTGCGCTGATGGAGCCGCTGGCTTCGACCCTTCGAATCCAACCAATCACCGAACCGTTGAGCTCTTAGCCGAGCATTCCGCCGCAGCGGTTGCCAATGCAAGAATGTTCGAGCGAGCTACCAACGATCCACTCACAGGGCTCCCCAACAGTAGCTACTTTCTGCTCGAATTAGCCAAAATAATGCAAGAAGCCACTTCGTCAGCCCCTGCAGGAATCCTCCTTTTGGACTTGGACTCTTTCAAGCGAGTCAACAATGCAGCAGGCGCCGAAGTTGGGGACCAAGCTCTGATCGATGTAGGAATGACGCTTCAAGAACTGCTAAGGGCAGACGGCTTCGTGGCGCGTTACGGCTCAGATAAGTTTGCGATATTGATTCCCGATGCAAACTCCGCAAAAATTGGTGTTTGCCTTCGGGATGTTGCCGAGCGTGCTCGAGCGGCCATTGCTGCAAAAACGTACCACAGCATTCAATTGTCCGCTTGTATCGGTGGAATTAGTCTTCCCCAAGAGAGGTTAGAAAGCGCACCCGATGCCGTGGCTATGGCAGATGACCTCTTAAGTGCCGCCCGAGCTAGAGGAACCGGTGAAGTAGAAATTTTATAGAGATTGGGCTCGCGGACTTAGCTTCAATAAAACCTGGGTTCTAGAAACGCGGGAAATACAAACTCGTTTCTTTGATTTTGCCGCCCCCGCTATTACTTCAATCTGTGCTGTAGACACGCCTAAGATTTTCCCTAGAAACCTAATAATCGCTTGATTTATAGCGTCATGATTCTCGCAGCTGCTCAACTGAATCTTGAGTCTTCCCGAAGAAGTTCCCATCAGGCGGGTTCGAGACGCAGTAGAGTCTACCACTATTTCAAGAATAACCGCTGCGCCGGTGCTCGTAAGCCAAGTGGGGTGCTCTACTAAACTCAAATCTATCTCTGAATCTTGATGGTCGGCTCAGTCACGTCGTCAGGCAAAGGTGGAGCAGGAATACGAACGCGGTCCAAAACCGTGACACTTGCATCCCCCGCTTCTCCTTCCTTAGTCGCCTCTTCCTCGTGCACATCCAAGAGCTTCTGATGAAGGCTCAACACTCCCCGAACCTCCTCAATCACCCGGGCACGCTGGCGCCTCAATTCGCTAATTTCCTCTACAATGCGGCTAACGCGCGAATTGGCATTGTGCAAAATCTTATCAGCCTTAAGTTCGGCCTCAGAAACAACCAACTGTGCTTCTTTCTGAGCCTGCTCTCGAATTTCGTCAATGGCTCTTTGGGCGGTTAGCATCGCTTCTCGTAACGTGATTTCCCGCTCGCGATGCTCCTCTAATTCCCGTTCGCGGCGCCCAAGGTCAAGTCGGAGCTCACTCACTTCTCTACTCAGCTCTTGAATTTGCTCTCCCACTAGCTCTAGAAAACTCTCTACTTCGCTCGGTTCAAATCCTCGGAAACTCTTCCTAAATTGCTGTTGTTGAATATCGATAGGAGTTAGCTTCATCTTTTTTCCTATACCCTTTGGCCAAAAATACCCGTACCAATACGAAGGCAAGTCGAACCACACTTTATAGCGCTTTCAAAATCGGCTGTCATACCCATCGACAACTCCACTCGCTGCTTTTCACACATCGGACGCACCCTCTCACCTAGTTGCGACAATTTGTGAAAATACGGTTCGGCTTGCTCCCCCACCGGTGGAAGGGTCATCAATCCCTTTAGCCGCACAAATTCACTCTTGGCAACTGCATGTGCAAATTCTATCGCCTCTTCAGGTGCAACGCCACTTTTCTGGGGTTCCTCGCCAAGGTTAACCTGAATATAGACATCGGTAGGACGTTCTAACCGGCACTTCTCAATCGCGTTCAAGAGTTTCATACGATCAAGAGAGTGAATAGCGTAGGCGCCTGGAGCGACCGCCTTTACTTTATTCGTCTGCAGTGCGCCTATAAAATGGAGAAATACATCGCTAACTCCCTCCCTCGCGAATGCTACCTGCCTATCCTTAAAGCCCTGCGCGGTATTTTCACCAAAATGCCGGACACCAACCTCGTAGGCTTGCAAAAGAGACGGAAAAGGCTGACGTTTCGAAACAGCTATCACCGTGATCTGCGCCGGATCTCTCCCACATGCCGTCGCCACGTCCCCCACCTTTGTGAGTACTCTATTCCATCGATTGGCTACACCCACCTAGAATTTCCCTATAGCGTCCAATGTTTCAACCAGCGGTAGCCCAACAACGTTTGTATAGGACCCATAAACAGAATCCACCAACCCAGCTCCGCTCCCCTGAATGCCATAGGCACCTGCTTTATCGAAAGATTCTCCCAAAGCGATGTACCTTTCTATTTCTTCTAAAGAAAGCTCCCGAAACCTTACTTTAGTCACGACTACCAAAGAACGTTCCACGGCCCCCTTTCTCAAGGCGACTCCAGTGCAAACTCGATGTTCTTTTCCAGAGAGTGCAGATAAGGTGGCCACTGCTTGAGCATGGTTCTGAGGCTTGCCCAGGGGAGTGTCGTCCAGCACCACCACCGTATCGGCGGCGACTACCAACATTTCGGGCTCTACGCAGGACCGCAATTTCCGAAACGCAAGCGCAACAACCGCCTCAGTCGCAGGGCCGCCGGGCCATGCTTCATTGACATCCTGGGGCCGGCAAACAACCGAGCAGCCTGCGGATTCCAATAAGAATCGTCTCCGGGGTGAACCTGACGCCAGCACCAAATCGAAACTTTGGTTGGAGGGTTCACAAGTAGAAATCATTGGCGATACCACGAACTAAGAGATTTTATTGCTGGTCCAAGAAGTATCGCATTGGATCTTGGGGAATTCCACGATAGCGAACTTCGTAATGAAGGTGCGCGCCAGTAGTGCGGCCTGTATTTCCAACCGCTCCAATGGACTGTCCCCGTTTAATAGCTTGACCCACTGCAACCTGATAATTAGAAAGATGGGCATAGTGCGTTTGCAAACCAAAGCCATGATCTAGCACCAAAGTCTTGCCGTAGTGTCCTCGATTACCAGCAAAAACAACCACCCCGTCGGCAGGTGCTACGACCTTGGAGCCATGCTCGGCAGCAAAATCAACTCCCTTATGCATCACTTCCTGATTTGTATACGGGTCTACTCGAACCCCAAATGAACTGGTAAGCAATCGAGACTGAACGGGTCGCAACGACGGAATCGACGTCAAGAGTACTCGTTCCTCGGCAAAATACTCATTCAACTCAAGGATATTTGCCTCCTGATCCTCCACCCGACTCTCAACATCGTCAAGCCGAGATGCTGCCAAGCGAAGTGCGAGGTTCGAATCCATCAGTTCATCCTCGAAGTCGATTCGCTCTCCCGGTGAATAAAGAACCTGAGTACTATTCTCGCTCCCGGCCCCGCCCAAGGGGCCCATCGCCAAGGACCTCTCCGGATCGTTTACTTGGATCATGCTTTGAATCTTGCCTGCAAATTGGTCTATTCGTTGTAGTTGGCTATCAATTCTTCCAATCTCCTCCTGCACCAAACGCACCCGAGCTTTGAGATTTATATTCTCATGTTTTAGGAGACTATTTTCATCAGCTTGATCGAGAATGTAGAGGTAGTGCACCAACAAGAACGTGCAAAGCCCAAGAAAAGAGACTCCCCCCAGAGCTATTTTCAAAATGAGACTATGAGGAATCTTTAAGCGGCGTACCTTAGACGAATGCTCCGGTACGACCAAAACGGTATATGTTCTTTTAGCCACGACGCCTCTCTAGCAAATCGCTCCGTCCAGGGTCAATGTCATTTCGCAGTGCCAAGAAATGAGCCACAAATAGACCTAACGGTTGGTAATTGCCTAATATTTTGGATTAGGCACTATTGTTTTGAGAGCCGACCGCAAGACACACCACGGTGATATTGTCGTCTCCCCCCCTCGCATTGGCTAATTCCACCATAGAATTGGGGATCGATTCAAGGTTCAATGTTGCTAGAGCATCTCCAATCTCCGTATCGTCTACTAGGTTCGAAAGGCCATCGGAACAAATCAGAAATCGGTCTCCCTCCTGCAAAGGCATTGCGAAGGTGTCTACAGCCACATCTCGCTCGAATCCGACCGAACGGGTTATAATATTCTTCAAACGGCTGGTGGCTGCTTGCTCGGGCGTTAGGAGGCCCGCCTTTATCTGCTCGTTCACCAGCGAATGATCGTCTGTTAACTGCACCACCCGGTTACCACGTTGCAAATAACACCTAGAATCTCCCACATGGGCGATGAAACCTCGATCTTCAAGAGCTAGCATGGCCGTTACGGTGGTTCCCATACCCTGTAATTCAGGATCGGCTGCAGCTTTATCAAAAATAGTATTGCAAGCCTCCCGAACAGTATCCGCTAAGAGCCGGGGAACAACAGAACTCGCAAGCGGCTTCGCCCTTGCCGCCTCAGCGATTGCTTCTCGCTGATTTC
>CAXGXL010000324.1:0-5028 GCA_964013555.1 uncultured bacterium | reverse complement strand
GGGTAGAAGGCTTCTAAGTGGGTGGGGGAGTGTTGAAGCGTTGAGCTTAGTTTGCGGCTGATGGCAGTCTTATTTTTTTGGTAGAAGCGAGCTTCTTTGACAAAGTTACGTAGTGCCAACCAGAGGGCACCTCGGGAGTGACCAACAGCTTGGTTGGCTCTGGCAGAAACCGAACCGAAATGGGCTACGGGAGAGTTTGGGTTGGGTCGAGATGAGAGATTTCCATTTAAATCAACATAGTACCCACTTCCTGCGAGGATACCTCCTTTTGGGCTCATGATGATTCCTGTAACCCCTTCATTTCGGTTGAGCGGGATGCGAGTGGAATTTGGATTAAATCCGTCGGCAGCGCGAAATCCCGCGGCAAATGGGGTATCTGCCAACGAATAATCGTTGGTGGATTTGACCGCAGATACTTCTGTTAAGCCGATTTGGCTGAGACTTTCTATAAAGCCAGGTGTCAAAACTTTTCCGGTTCCATCGATTCGTTTGGTCTTGGAGCCGATTCGTAAATTCGTTCCAACTAAACTTATTCTGGAGTTTTTGACGACGACGGTTGCATTTTCAAGAACGGTTCCATCGCCTACGTGAACGGTAACGTTGTCGATAGCCCACGAGGAACTGAGAATCAGAGCTGAAATGATAAACGCATTCATTGGGATACCTCCTCGAATGTATGACCAAGTTCAAAATCGGATAGTCGAAGCCCCTGGCCTTGGTTGTATACCTCAATACCGTCGATGAAGACTTGCTTAGCCAGTGCGTAGACACTGAAGGGGCTTTTGTTCCAGATGACGATATCCGCCATTTTTCCTTTTTCCAATGTGCCGACTTGCTCCTCTATTCCAAGAGCCCATGCGGGGTTGGCGGTTATCCAACGCAACGCATCGTTGTCGCTAATCTTTATTCCTACTTTTTTTCCCGCGGTTTGTGCTTTGGCCGCTTCTTGGTTCAGATGCCTGATATCTGTATCGGAGTCGCTGTGAATAATAGCCATGGCACCGGCTTGTTGCAGGATGGCTGCATTTTGTGGAATTCCGTCGTAGGCCTCCATCTTGAAACCCCACCAGTCTGCCCATGTGGAAGATGCCACGTGTTCTTGTGCCAGGCGGTTGGCGATTTTATATGCTTCTAGGGCATGATGGAATGAGCGAATCTTGAAGCCGAACTCGTTGGCGAGATCCATCATTATGTTCATTTCGTCGGCTCGGTAGCAGTGGTTATGGACCAGAATTTCTCCGTCCAAAACTTTAGCAAGAGTCTCTAAACCGAAATCTCGCGCCGGTGGAGTTGGTGGATCTTCTGCTTTAGCTCCCTTGGTTTTGTTAGTCTCTGCCCAATGGGCGAGGTCCCGTTTGTAGGCGCGCGCTTTACGGCGATATTCATAGGCTTTTTGAAAAGCTTTGCGAAAGCCTGCAATATTTCCCATTCGGGTTTGAGGGCCTCCTCGATTTCCATAGACCCGTTTGGGGTTTTCGCCACATGCCATTTTCAATCCAACTGGGGCACCTGGAAACCGCATAGCTCGAGCACTTGTTGCCTGATGAAGTTTGGCGGTAAATGCCCGGCCACCAATAAGGTTGCCCGAACCAGGGAGAACTTGAATCGTGGTTACTCCACCACTACGTGCACGTTCTAGGTTGGGATCTTGGGGCCAAAAAGAGTGTTCCGCTGAAACATAGGGGGTTATGGGCTGAACCATCTCATTTCCATCGGAGTGGGCTCGAGCGCTTGGGACAGCGTAGACCCCCATATGAGAGTGGGTATCGATGATTCCTGGGGTGACGAAGCCCCCCGCCGCATCAATCACTGTGGTTTCTTTGGTGGGTTTCGGGCCTTTTCCGGCACCCACTTCTTCGATGATTCCGTTATCAAAGAGGATAAAGCCCGGTGCGTAGGTCTGGCCGGCTGCGGTCATAACCGTAGCATTATGGATGAGGACGCGATTATCAGAATCCTTCGGGAGAGGATCTGGCGGTTCCGTGGGCATCTCGAAGATGGGAAGTAGTTTCTTGGGGGCGACCTCGGGGCTATTGGAGGTTGAGGCGCAGCCAATGATAGGGAGAAAAAAACCAATGCAAATCAACAAACGTAACATCATGTTCTTTCTGTGCAGGTCAAAAGGGTTTGACGTCACTAGCACATTGGTTTGTAGATATTAAGGTAGTTGGATGCCTAATTGGACGGCTTGGGATGGAGTATTTAGTGTCGCAAAGATCTTTGGGTCGGCGTGGGGAACGTTAATCACTCGATCAGAGCGATGTCGAACGACCTGGTTTGCGCCTCGGTCTGCAAGCGGGCTTTGAAGCTCTTTGGTAGCCGGAATTCCAAAGAGAACGGGGTGCCCGTGGCGGCTTCCTTGGCTGGGCCGAGTGATGTGGTCTTCTTCTGGATTAAATGTGGCCGCCATCTCTCCGACGAGTGTGCCCGTGGCGAAGGGACAATCGATTGGCCACAAAAGTAACCGAGTTGGTTCTGCTAAGGCGGCTAAGCCGTGGCGAATTGAGTCAATGGGAGTCTCTAGTGGTGAGCCGATGCAGATGCTAATCTTTTGAGTTATTTTGTGTGGGAGCTTTCTGTTGACGGCACTTTGACTCAGGAGACCTGGGTACTTTGGACTGTCGTTTTCAGCGCCTACTACCAAGAGAATTTGGGTCGCTTCGGCTTCGAGATTGATCCGAATAATCCGTTCAAGAAGTGTTTCGTTCTCGTATCGCAGCCATGCTTTGGGAGATCCCATGCGCATGGACTTCCCCGCACTTAAGATGAGGGTAGAAAAGGACATTTTGGTTAGTCATCCGCGTTGGAGCGACGCTCTGCAATGAGCTCTGCACACACTGAAATAGCTATTTCGCTAGGGGTTACGGCACCAATGGAGAGCCCTATCGGGCACCGGATTCGGTCTATCACGTCATCGGAAAAGTTCTTGGCTCGAAGGCGCTCAATTTGCATGGTTGCTTTTCGTTGGGAGCCAATGATTCCAAGGTATTGGAATTGCTGCTTACTGCAAAACTCTAGGAGTTTTTGGTCGAGGCTATGGTCTCTGGTGGCAATGACAATAAATGCTTGAGGCCCGAAGGGGAGGGTTTTTAGGTCTTCCGGTTCGTAACTTGCCAAACGCTGCTCCGCCTGGGGTAATTTCTCTGGTGCAAGATTCTGTTCATGATCGTCAATTGCGATCAATTCGAATTGCAGCGGGCTTGCGGCATGTATAATGGCTGAACCCACGTGGCCGCAGCCGAAAATCATAAGAGGGGGATGAGGCACGAGCGACTCCACAAAGAAGGTCATTTTACCGCCGCAGCACATAGCGAGCTCCGAGGTAAGGTGGTATTCGATTATTTGGGTATGCTCAGTTTTGAGGACCTTTTGAGCTGCTTTAATGACTTTATATTCTACACGTCCGCCGCCGATAGAGCCCTTTGTTCTTCCGTCAGAAAACACAAGCATTTTTGCGCCCGGCTTACGTGGTGTAGAACCACGGGTTTCGATCACCGTAACCAAAGCCGCCCTTTGGCGGGTGGCTTGAAGTTCGAGGATAGAATCGTAGAGCTCCATTGTACTTGCCTTTGCACAATCTGGTAGTTAGGACAATCCCCAGGTCTAATTTATACAGGGGGCTTGTTCTATTATTTAGCCCATTGTATCAGCTCAAAGGGCGTTGTTGTTTCGTAAGGGGCTCTTATTCGTGACCAATTTGATGCATATTTTATCCCTTTGCGCCGTTTCGTTTCAGTCCTCTCCCTTGGTCACCGTCAATTCGCACTCTGCTCAATGGATCGAGACGCGAGGACAGGTTGTTTTTCGGTTTGAGGCTCTCGTTAATAATAGCCTGGAAACACCCTTAAGTGGGGTCGATGTGGGTCTTGTGTATGCCAGTGATACCAAGGACTTAGCTAATGGCGAACCGAGCGACTTCTACGGTGGGGACCCGATGATTCGCATCGGGGAATCAACCGTTGCATTTCGACTGGTGATTGCCCATCCGATTGCCCCAAAGTCATCGGCTCGAGTTCAATGGGAAATTGAGCCGAGCCAAGCTTTAAGGGATTCGACGATTCGACCGCGCGCATTTGTGACTCACCTATTAGGGTATCGCTTCGCTGAGCCGCCAATAGATCTTATCGACACCTTGCGTGAAACTGACGTAGCTGCTGATGAATGGGCCCTTATGGAATCTCTTGGTTTAATGTCATTGGGGCGCACGCTATCGGAAGCCCGCACAAATTGGAGAAAAGTTGATAGTGCAATAAAGCACTCAACAAAATTGCTGGAGCTCCCCTTACCAAGGGCGCCAAGCCAATCTCTAGTGGCCCAATGGATTGTTCGGGTTTTACTCTTGGGGGTTGTCGGTGGAGAGCGAGCGGTGGAACAATTGCGAGAGCTAAAGGGGCGTCAAGATCTAAAGAATTTGGATGAAGGATTTCAAGTCCTCCGCCTGGCTCGATTGACAGAGAGTCACTTTGAATCGCCCATGGCGTTCGCGTTTCCCACAGAAATTACGACGTTTCAGGATTTGGTGTCCTATTGTTTGGAGCGCGCAGGTTCGGCGCGAGAGGAGGCTCTGAGTCCGCCTCCCGAACTTGCTCGGGGCGTTGTGGAGTTGAATGATGCCTCAGAGCCCCCTATTACGGAGAATTTTACGCGGATGGGAATTGGGTTGCTGGTGGGCTTTTGTTTGGGGGTTTTGGGGATTGTGTTCTTGAATTCAAGGAAGCGTTTAAATGAAGAGCAGTAGTTTTGAACATGATTTTTTTACATGGGGCTCCATGGGGCTCTTAAAAGTGGAGGGGAAGGATTCACGTGACTTCCTTCACCGGCTTTCGACTCAGGATTTTTCTGATTTCGGTGATGCTCGTTCCCTCGTGTCTACCGTATTTCCTACGAATCATGGCAAAATCGTCGATTGGACTTGGGTAGTTCATGGGCAGGGCTCTTTGTGGATTCCCACCACTTCCGAAAGAGTTGGACGTCTAAAAGAGTGGCTCGAGAAGTTCATCATTATGGAAGATGTGGTTTTGGAAGATC
>CAXGXL010000323.1:0-5032 GCA_964013555.1 uncultured bacterium | reverse complement strand
CCAAACCGCGCAAAGCCCTAAAGCGAACTCATGAAGGCCAACGGGGCCAACGACTTGGCGACTGACGATATACCCCAAACACACAGCCCCAATGCAAAGTGGGACGGGATTCAACCGCATCCCGAGAAATACCACGGTAACTATTGCCGCATCCGGAATGATGTGGGCCGGCGACCAAGCACTGCCCAGCCCCGTCCAAAAGGTGATCCCCATCCATCCCAATATAACCCAAAAACCCGTTCTCATGGCACCGCGGGGGATCCAGTGCCATCCACCGAAGGGATACCGGAACTCAAAGACTCAAGGGCTTTAGTCGCATCTAGCTCAACTTGCGCCGGCGATAATACGAGAACAGTCTCCAATTGGTCAAAATTAGCGGCCGGCTTAATCTCTACTTTCTGATAAAGACCGTGCGCACCGCGCTCAACAGCTGCAATATCACCAACTTCAAGCCCTTTTGGAAAAATCTGCCCTAAACCACTGGTAACTAATATGTCTCCGGGCTCGACATCCGCAGTGCGCTCAAGGTATTCAATATCTAAATCAGCCACCGAATCTCGCCCTCTGCCACGCACACGGGCAAAAGCTCTGGTTCTTTGCACAACAACATCTATAGAGCAATTCACATCCGCTAGAAGCATCACATCAGCCCAACGGGCAGCTACGGCAATAACCCGCCCTACAACCCCAAGATCATTAACAACCCCCGCCCCGATTGAAATACCCTCTTCGGAGCCTCGATTAATCCGAACCCGACGGTAGATAGGCGTAGGTGACATCGAGACAACCTCAGCAACCACCCCGTGCATCGAAGGGGACTGCTCTTGAAGACTCAAGAGTCGCCGCAAACGACTATTCTCGAGAGCTTGTTCTTTTCGAATGAGCAATTCTCTACGAAGACTTCGATTAACTCCACGCAGTTTCGTATTCTCTTCTTGAAGATTCACCAAGGCAATATAGCTAGACCATACATCAGAAACCGCGGAAAAAGAGGTAACCATCAGCCACTGAATGGGAGCAGAAACGGTGAGTAAAGCTCTGTCAATCAGATTGTGCTCGCGCGTTTCTTTCGCATTCGCCAAATAAAATACGACCGGAGTAACCAAAAGAAACGAAACGATTATAAGGTCGCGGTATTTCGAAAAGAAACTTGCTCCCATTGACGAACGTTTCACTTAACCCCCAGGGCTCCAATAGCGACTAGCGCGTAATCTTCTAGTTAACAGTGACTGCTTTCAACAGTTCCAATTCGTCCAACACTTTGCCAGTGCCCATCACTACACAATTAGTAGGTTCCGATGCAATCATGACTGGGAGTCTCGTCTCTTCGCGCAAAAGCACGTCAAGATTTCGCAGCAAAGCACCGCCCCCAGTCAACACAATTCCCTTGTCTACGATATCCGCTGCTAATTCAGGAGGAGTTCGCTCCAATGAAACTCTCACGGCATCTACAATCGCGCTCACGGGCTCAATAAGAGACTCGCGAACCTCCTCGCAGCTAATCGACACCGTACGAGGGACACCAGCAATCATATCCCGTCCCTTAACGCTAAAAGAACTTCCTTCGCCATCGGGATACGCATTGCCAATTTCAATTTTGATTGCCTCGGCGCTGTTTTGCCCAATCAGTAAATTATAACGACGCTTAACGTGTTGGATAATTGCTTCATCCATCTGATCGCCGCCAATTCGAATGCTACGAGAATACACAATGCCCGCAAGCGAAACAACCGCAACTTCCGTAGTCCCGCCACCAATGTCCACAATCATATTGCCGGCTGCTTCGGCGACCGGAAGATCTGCCCCAATAGCCGCAGCCATGGGTTCTTCGATAAGATATACCTCGCGAGCACCAGCACTCTCAGCACTCTCGCGAACTGCCCGTTTCTCTACTTCTGTAATTCCGTTTGGGACACAAATTACAATCCGCGGCTTCACCATTGGTTTGCGGTTAAGTGCCTTGGCGATAAAATACCGAAGCATAGCCTCCGTAACGTCGAAGTCAGCAATCACCCCATCTTGTATCGGCCGAATAGCTGTGACCGAACCCGGCGTTCTACCTAGCATTTCTTTTGCTTCGGCACCAACGGCCAAAATCTTTCGCCCACCACGGCCATCGTTTTGAACAGTTACCACAGACGGCTCGCTAACAACGATTCCCTGGCCCTTAACGTAGATGAGGGTATTCGAGGTTCCCAGGTCAATAGCGAGATCGTTCGATAAGAACCCCGAAAACAATCCGAAAAACATTTAGAGCTCTCCTAAGAAGCCGAAAGAAAAATTCCACGCACCCAAGTAGAGCGCTCGTCCACCGCCGCAGGCCTAATACGAACGCACCGAAAACCGAAATCCCTTAGCATTCCGATGGGTTCACAGCAAGAGGCGGTCGTTCTTTTTCCCAACTCGTGAGCCACCGTTTCGGGTTGCAGACCCCGGAAATACGCGCTAAATCGACCACGAAGCAAGCCTAGATACCAAAACAGATGTCTACAAATCCAATTCCACCGCTGAACGAGCGTCACCAACGGCTTCTTGAAGTAGCCCGAAGTCAACCAGGCTCCAAACCGTATCTAAATCGGCGCCCCATTCGTGTGACGGGGCCTCTCTCGGGCAAACCCCTACTTGAAGTCCTACAAACCATTTATCCCTACGCACCACCCTCGGATTGGCGTGAAATATCCGAAGCGAAACTGCTGGAAGTCAATGGAATTGCGGTTAATTTGACACGACCGGTGCACTGCGGGGAAAAAGTTGAGCGGCTGGTTCCGAACACAACCGAACCCGAAATCAACCCGGAAATTGATCTTCTATTTGAAGACAGCGACCTAATTCTACTTAACAAGCCCGCGCCTTTACCCATTCACCCATGCGGGCGCTACAACAAACATAGCCTAACTGGCTTAGCCAAAATTGCCTGGCCGGAGCTTTATCTTCGGCCGGCTCACAGAATCGATGCAGATACGACGGGCCTGGTCGTCTTCACCAAACACCGCAAAGCGGCGGGAAAAGTTCAGCTACAATTCGAAAAACAACAAGTCGATAAAACTTACCTCACCAGAGTCGAGGGGATTCCAACTAGATCAACCTTTAAAGTCCAGCGCCCCATTACCTTTAAAGCCGACCGGCTAGGCCTGCGCCGAAGCTGTCCCACAGGCCAACCGGCAAAGACGACGTTTAGAGTCTTAGCAACCTGCTCAGACGGAACCAGCATTATTGAAGCCAAGCCAATCACAGGTCGAACCAATCAAATTCGAATTCATCTTCAAACGGAGGGATATCCGATTGTAGGGGACGGAGCGTATGGCTCGACTTTGGACTTAAACAGAGGCTTCACTTCTGAATCGATGCGGCTACACCTGCATGCCTGGAAAGTTGCCTTTGTCCACCCAAGCACAAACTCCTTAGTCGAATTTGAAACGCCATTGCCTACGTGGGCTCTGCATCTGCCCTAAGCCTATTTGCGCCTAGCTTTAGGCTTCTTTTCGGCTTCTAGAATCTTTTTGATCCCAGCCCATGAACAAATAGGGCACTTTTCGGGACTATGACTGCGAGCCGGACAATACTCGCGGCCGAAGTAGATAATCTGTAAATGGACCTTGTTCCAATCCGATTTTGGAAAAAGCTTCTTTAAATCCCGCTCCACCGCCTCAACATTGCTTCCCCGTGAGAGCCCCCAACGACGCGCATTCCGAAAAATATGAGTATCTACAGGAAACGCTGGCTGGCCAAAGGCTTGGCACATCACCACCGAAGCCGTTTTGTGCCCCACTCCTGGAAGCTTCTCTAAAAGCTCGATTCTTTCGGGCACATCACCACCGTAATCCGTCACCAAAGATTGACTAAGCCGATGTATATTCTTCGCTTTCGTGGGCGCCAGGCCACACGACCGAATGGATTCAAGAATATCGTCTACCTCAAGCTCGGCCATCGCTTCAGGAGTCGAAGCCTTTTTAAATAAGCCTGGTGTAACAAGATTCACCCGCTCATCCGTGCATTGGGCCGACAATAAAACAGCTACTAAAAGCGTGTAGGCATCCTGGTGATCCAATGGAATGGGGGGCTCCGGATAGAGGTCATTCAAAATGGAGTGTATTTTTAGTGCTTTTTCCGCTCGTCTCATAAATTCGCAATTAGCCCAGCTAGACACTAGAGTCCAGAACCCAAACCAATCCCATCAAGATCTCGCAGCCCCTAAAAAGCAAATACAAAGAAAATTTGTTGATTGACTTTCCCTAGACCCGCTGTATTAATGAGCTAACACGTCATCACGTAAGGTTAATGGGTATGAGTACCAAGACAGGGCAAAGAAATACCGACAAACTGCTAAAATCGTTATACAAAGCATTATTATCTCTCAATACGCCCTCAGAATGCAGCAACTTTCTACAGGACCTGTGCACCCCAGCGGAACTCGAAGCACTCGCAGACCGTTGGGAGGTAGTCCAATTGGTTGATCAAGGGGTTCCCTACCGACAGATTCAACAAACCACCAATGTTAGCACGGCAACTATAACCCGAGTCGCCCGAGCACTTGCCCACGGCGCGGGTGGCTACCGCTCTCTGATTGATCGCCTCCAAGGAAACAAATAATGAACAATTCACCCAGGCTCCGTATCGCAATTCAAAAAAGTGGACGCTTAAGCGAAAAATCCTTCGACCTTCTGCGCGGCTGTGGACTCGAATTCGATTGGCGACGCAATCAACTACTATGCGCCTGCACTAACTTTCCCTTAGATCTGATGCTCGTCCGAGACGACGACATTGCAGAATTCGTGACAGATGGAGTCTGTGAATTGGGAATTGTTGGATTCAATATGCTAGAAGAAACCCTTCTAGCTCGGGGAGACAACCAACGTCAGGAAGTGCACATTCTCGAACGGCTGGGCTTCGGCACTTGTCGACTCGCCATCGCAGTTCCAGAAGAGAAGCACTTTGTCGACATTAATTCTTTGGCCAATTGCAGCATTGCAACCTCCTATCCTGCCTCCCTGCAATATTTCCTAAATCAAAACCAGCTTTTTTTAAGTTTTTT
>CAXGXL010000322.1:0-5032 GCA_964013555.1 uncultured bacterium | reverse complement strand
CGCCCCCCCCCCTCCCCCCAAAGAAGATCTCGAACCCGAGCTGAAACCTGAGCCGAAGCCCGAACCGAAACCTCAAAGAAAGCCGCCTCCCCCCAAAAAAAGAAAGAAGCGAAAAATAGTTAAGCCGACAAAGGAGCCGCCTCCCCCAGCCCCAAACACCAACGCTGGAACTGAACCCGTAGAAAAAGCACGACCCGTTTTCGGCCTTACATTAGAATCAACGGTTGCCGGCTCAGGTGGAAATTTCAACGTTCGAGTGGGAAACACGCTCATGAAATCGCCGGAAAAGGAATTCACCCCTCCCACTGAAGTCAAAGCTTATAAGCCGGTTCCCATTCACCAATTGGACACTTCTCCGAAACTAATTAAGGAGGTCAAAGCCCCTTATCCTAAAGAAGCTAGGGCAATGGAAATCGAAGGTACCGTGCAGCTAAACGTCGAAGTATTAGCGGATGGTAGTGTCGGGGAGGTAAGCGTCATAAAGGGTTTGGGCTACGGCCTCGACAAAGCATCTATTCGCGCTTTGAAGAAATTTAAATTCAAACCAGCGACGAAGGGCGGAGTTGCAGTTCCCTGCATCATACAATTCAAATACACTTGGTTTCTCGAGTATTAAGTTACTTTGATTGCCCCTTTGGGTTTGATACAAAACCAATATGCCTTCATCGCAATCTCCCGATGCCCCTCGCCCCCACGTCCTCGTTGTCGATGACGAAGACGGTATGCGACATATGCTCACACTTCTTTTGCAAAAGGAAGGATACGAAGTAAGCGAGGCCCACAACGGCATACAAGCCCTCGAGCAACTAAATCAATTCCCCATAGACGTAGTCTTAACCGATCTCAAAATGCCCCAACTAGGTGGTCTAGGGCTCATTCGTCGCATCCATGAACTCCAACTTCCGGTAGTTGTCATCATTATGAGCGCATTCATCGACTTGGACGCCGCCATCGAAGCGGTGAAAATGGGTGCGGTAGACTACGTTTCCAAACCCTTTCGCGCCGATGAAGTTCTACTCAAACTGGAGATGGCCCTCGAAAAAGAACGATTGGTAGAAGAGCGTAAACGCCTACAAGAAGAAAACCAAAAGCTGCGTTGGGACATGCCCCATAGCCGCAAACGGCAAAAGATTGTGGGCAAGAGTAAAGCATTCACGGAAATCTGGCGAACCATCGAAAAAATAGCAAAGTATAAATCAACTGTCCTGCTAGTCGGTGAATCTGGAACGGGCAAAGAAGTCCTCGCTCAAGCACTGCATCGTGAATCTGAACGCCGTAACCAGAGCTTTGTCCCAATCAACTGCGGTGCTATCCCTGAATCGCTCTTGGAGAGCGAACTCTTTGGGCATCGAAAGGGCTCTTTTACCCATGCAACACGAGATAAATTGGGTCTAGTTGAGGAAGCGCACCAAGGAACCCTCTTTTTGGATGAAGTGGGCGAACTTCCGATGGTACTCCAAGTCAAACTCTTGCGCTTTTTGCAAGAAGATGAAATCCGGCGTGTCGGAGATACCAAGAGTATTCAAGTAAACGTCCGGGTGGTTGCGGCAACCTCGAAAAATCTGGAGGATATGGTCAAAGCCGGAACATTCAGAGAGGACTTGTATTATCGACTCAACGTGCTCCAACTAGATATTCCGGCTTTGCGACATCGCAAAGAAGACATCCCTCTCTTGGTTGAATTTTTTGCCCAAAAAATAGCGCGTCAAATGGAGCGCTCCGAAATTACGTTTTCGCGACCAGCATTAAAAGCTCTCTTGGACTATCACTGGCCGGGTAATATTCGAGAACTGGAAAACACCCTGGAGCGCACAATTGTTCTTTCTGACACCGACCATATCGACCTTAGGAAATTACCACCAGGCATTCAAACCGCTTCTCCAACTAGCCCTCTGGATATTCTAGCCAATACTCTATCGATCAAAGAAGCCACTCGACTCATTGAAAAAGAGCTTATAACACGAAGCCTAGAAAAAACAGGTGGAAATCGGACTCACGCGGCCAAATTACTGGAGATCTCCCATCGCTCACTTCTCTATAAAATTAAGGAATACGACCTAGGTTAGGACGCTACTTCGCAAACGCTACTCTAGAGTATTGCTCTTTTTCGACTTAACAATTCGGAACTCTACCCGTCGATTTTCAGCTCGACCCATTTTACTTTTATTCGAAGCAATGGGACGAGACTCACCATAGCCAATAGCCTCTAGTCGAGTTTCTTCAATGCCCTTTTTGACGAGAAATGCACGGACCGCTTGAGCCCGGTCATCTGAGAGTCTTAAGTTATAATCAGCTGCGCCAACACTATCAGTGTGGCCTTCTACCACAATCTTTAATCGCCCATTGGACTTAAGAACTGCTGCCACTTGCTCTAGAATCTGAAAAGAAACATCGCCCTTGATCACCGCTTTATTGGTCTGAAAATTGATGTGATCCTTAATCTCAATATGGGTATCTGTCACCTTAACTAGGACTCTCTCAGGACAGCCCCTTGGGGGATTGCCCGGCACATCAGGGCACTGATCGATATCATCGGTGATTCCATCCCCGTCGCGATCCATCTGAGGACAACCACCATTCGAAACCGGGCCCGGTTGAAGAGGACACTGATCCTCTAAATCAAGCACCGAATCCTGATCATTATCCGGATCGGGACAGCCATTTTCATCCTCGAAAAGATCGGGATCCTCGGGCTCATCGGGACATTGGTCCACATTATTGAGCAGTCCATCTCCGTCTCGATCAGGGTTGGGGCACCCTTGATTCAACGCATCTCCAGGAATCATGGGGCAATCATCGTTGATATCGAGCACAGTATCCCCATCATTATCAGGATCGGGGCAGCCATTTTCATCTTCAAAGCCATCTAGATCTTCTGGCTCATCGGGACATTGATCTACTTCATCCAAAATTCCGTCTTTATCCCGATCTGTGGTTTTGATCACAACCTGCTGGGTCTCAGAGAAAATAACGGTCTTCTCCGCGCACTTGACCGGATCCGTGGTGTCGATAGCAGTCTTAATATTCTCCAAAGATGCCCGGTGATGCCATGAAGCCCGTTCGTAGTCACCAAAATCCAATTCATCCCGCAGAAATTCAAGGTGCGCCTCTGCCTTCGCCAGTTGAATCGGTGCACACCGGTAAGAGCCATGCTCTTTAGCTAACTCTATCTTCTTTTCAATTTGAAGAGCGTCCGCTCGGAGTTGCGCGCCAAGCACACAGCCTGTTGTGGTCAAAGCTAGAAGCGTCACTAGAACAATTCGAGAAATGTGTAGCATTATGAAATTTCCTACCAAGGACTAAAACTCGTCTCTTACTCTGATTCCGAGGATTCAACACCTATTTGTTCTATCTTAGAAGCCGTTTCAGCTTTCTGACGGGCTTGTTGCGCGTAGAAAATGGCCTTATCGGCATATCGCCGAGCCGTCCAAAACTCGGAATACGCATGCTCTTCCCTAGCCTTTTTGAAATACTCTTCAGCTGCAGTGTACTCGTAGAGAGCCTCCTTGTTCGCACCCGCTGTTTGAGCCTCACTCAGGCTGACCCTGGCACGCAAGATCTTGACACCACTGATCATTGGACCACATCCGGTTCCGAACAAGCTGAAAAAAGCTAATACTATTATTCCGATTGTCTGCTTCACACCAACCTCGCTTCAATAGCAACTGAAAGAGGAACAATTCTCTGCCGTTAAACAGAGTTGCTCTACCAGAGGGAAAGGCGAAGGGTCAACCGGTGGTAAGCTGGGATTGTGCGGTGCAAAAGCATTGATCCATCGATTGGCGGATGCTAGAGGATCTTTGGTATACGACGTGAGGCAACGCTATGACTCTAGATCCCGAAATCATCGAAAGCTTGCAGCAGGGAAAAAATCTCTTTAACGAAGGTAAATTCTTTGAAGCCCATGAAATTTGGGAGGAAACCTGGGCAAATACCGACGGCGATGAGCGCCATTTATTGCAAGGACTTATCCAAGTCGCTGCCGGTTTCTATAAACTGCAAGTAGGAATGCCCTCGGGGACCTATAAATTACTGGAGAAAGGTGCGGGACACCTCCGAGCGATTCCCCAAGATATGTACGGGGTTGATTTGACAACGCTCCTAGAGAAAGTAGACGACTGGGTTCAAACAACCAAACAAATGATTGAAGAATTTCGAACCAATTTTGACGCTACCCAACTTCCCAAACTTCACATTGATTTGAATTAGCCGCCATGATGAGCCCTATTTCCTGGAACGACTTAATCGCTCAACCAGATATCCAAGGCCTAATCGAACTGGCCTTAAAAGAGGACATCGGAGACGGAGACGTCACCACACGGTGGTGCTTCCCCCAGCCCAAGATTGTAAGCGCCCAAATCATAGCCAGAGAGGAAACGGTGGTCTGCGGACTGCCGCTGGCCCAATTACTCTTCTCGCGCCTGGATCCATCCATTGAATTTCTTCAAGTCGCTCAAGAAGGGGATTTAGTATCCTCAGGTCAGAGCCTTCTTGAGCTTCGAGGAGATGTTCGGTCGCTTCTCACAGCAGAGCGCTGTGCTCTGAATTTCTTGATGCGATTGTGTGGCATTGCTTCAGGGGCTAGAAAAGCCACCAACGTGATTCCAAGCGATTGTAAAGCACAAATTTTTGATACCCGTAAAACTACTCCCGGCTGGAGGCGTTTAGAAAAAGCGGCCGTCTATACTGGAGGTGCCCAAAATCATCGCTTTGGCCTCTTTGACGCAGTTCTCATCAAAGACAATCACATTGCAGCTGCCGGCTCTATAAAAGAGGCTATAGAGTTATGCCGAGCGCAAGCCCCCGAGGGAATGACTATTCAAGTTGAAATTGATACCCTCGATCAATTAAATCCAGCCCTGCAAGCCAATCCGGACATTATTCTCCTAGACAATTTCTCAATACAAGAGTTAGCCGAAGCCGTGCACCTGACAAAAGGGCAATGTCTCCTAGAGGCTTCGGGCGGAGTGACCCTCCAGACAATTGAAGCCATTGCACGTACGGGAGTAGATCGGATTTCAATGGGAGCCAT
>CAXGXL010000321.1:0-5040 GCA_964013555.1 uncultured bacterium | reverse complement strand
TAAAGAAAAAGCTCGTGTTGAAGAAGAATGGAGGCGGCGAAATCGACCAAGTTTTGGTGAAGCTATTGAAGCTAAAGAGTGGGAGGCGGCTCTGGAATCCTATGCGGATATGTCACCAGGGCAAAGGCGAGCCATTGGGGATTGGGATATCATTTCGCTGGCCGATGGACTTACTCAAGCAGAGAAATTCGATGCCGGACTGGCTGTTTTGCAGCGCTTTATTGCGACCCGCCCCAATAGCCCTCTTCTCTCATTGGCGCACCTTCGGGCCGGATTGATTCATTTATATGGTTTGAATCGAAGCGCAGCAGCGTACCAGCATCTGCTCAATGTTCTGGATCTTTCTCCGCCCAGTGAGGTGGAAAGCGCTGCTCGAGAGGGGTTGGCGGCGATTGAGAAACTCAATCTGAATTAAGTATTTGCGGACTTTCTGATTCCTGTGGGTCCCCTTTTCTTGGACCTAGAGCCTCTTTAACATAGCATCACGATGTGATGGGATGGCTTTTTCTACGACAGTTCTGCGGTGTGTTTATCGCACTATTTTTTGTTTTGGGCTGCACGACTGAAGATGAAGTCCAAGAAGTCAAAATGATTGAATGCGCTAAACCGAATCCGCTCAAAGATCGATACGGGAAACGGCTTCCACCCTGTGCGAAGGACCGCTTGGGGCTGCCATTGGACGCGTCAGGACAATTTGTAACGGCGGTTAATTTTGCCCCTGGGGACCAGGCAGTGCTCTCTGCGGGAAAGGATGGCTATACTCGGCTCTGGGATCTTTCAAACGGAGAAAAACGCTTGGTTATTGGTCCCCACAAAGGGGCCATTCAGGCAGCCATCTTTTCTCCAGACGCTCGATATATTGTAACAGCGGGGCACGTTATTGAGTTTTGGGATGCAAGTTCTGGAAAGCTCATAAAGACTTTGGATAGTCACCAGAGCATCGTGATGTCTGTTGCATTCTCTCCAGATGGAACCTATCTCGCGTCGGGAAGCTGGGACAACACCGTTATTTTGTGGGACTGGCAAAGTGGAAAATTGAAACGTCGGCTAGTCGGTCATCGCGGACCGGTGAAGGCTGTCCGTTTTTCGCCGAATGGGGACCTACTGGTAAGTGCTGGTTCTGACCGCCAAGTGTACTTCTGGAAAGGAAAGACTGGCCGCTATCTGAGAAAGAGTTCCAATTTTATGTCCGAGATAGAGGCTCTGGACTTTTCTTCGGATGGGAAGAACATGGCGGTGGGAATGAAAAATGGTTTCGTTCGATTCCTTGATATTTTTGGTAAGAAGAAAAAGAAGGCTATTCGGGGGCATGAGGGACCCGTTCGAACGGTCAGTTTTTTTCCCCATGGTCGTACTCTGGTGACAGGTGGAGAAGACAATACACTTCAGTTTTGGGATGTCGCTGAAGCAAAGCGGTTCTTTGAATTCAATGAAGAGTCTTCTAGCTTGGCTGGCATTTATTCGTTTAGCATCTCTTCAGATGGGAAGCTCTTTGCCATTGGGGCGGGGGACAATACCGTTCGAATTTGGGATTCGGTTGAAGGAACAGAATTGCTTAGGCTTACCAGTTTTCTCAAGGGCCTCAGGGCAGTGCGATTTCACCCAAGAGGGCGGCTACTTGCAATTGCCGATGAAGCAGGAAAAATGAAGCTCTGGGGGGCTGAACAAGGTTCCGCAATTTCCGAGTTTGTAGGTCACCGCAAAGCCATTACCTCCATTGCTTTTTCTCCAGATGGAACTCGTGCTTTGACGGGGAGCTTGGATCGAGCCATGGGAATGTGGGACATCAAGGAGCGTATTCTGGAGGGGGCAATTGAGCACGACACGGCTGTTCGAGCCGTCGCTTTTTCCTCGAAGGGTCGTATGGTCGCTAGTGCCTCGGGGAATGATGCCTATTTGTGGGAATGGGTTCCCTCCCGTTCTCGGGGGAGAGGGACGTTTAAGCCGGTTAGGACTTTTGCAGGTCACACTGGAGTCTTAACTGCTGTTGTTTTTTCACCTGATGGCAGTTTGGTTGCAACCGCGAGCTACGACAAGACAGTTCGCCTGTGGGACGTTAAAAAAGGAACTCAAAGGTATTTATTTGGGGCAGGGGAAGCCAAAGGTGTGCAACATATTTATCCGGTGATGGCTGTTGATTTTTCTCCTGACGGGAAAATTCTTGCGTCTGTTAGCTTGGATACAACGGTTCGTTTGTGGGACGTCGAAACCGGTGCCCATCGGATAGCATTGGTGGGCCATAAAGAGCCGGTCTATTCGGTTCGATTCGCCCCAGATGGCAGAACATTGGCAACGGGCAGTTGGAAGAGTACTCGGGTCTGGGATGTGGGAAAATTTCAAGAAATTTTGTCGATAGCGGGGCATGATAGACCCGTTCTGGGGGTCGATTTTAGTCCGAATGGGGATGTCCTGGCTACTGCGAGCGCGGATGGGATAGCATACTTGTGGCAGTTATCGAATAAGAACTAATTTGTTTGCTGCACTTTGCTTAGTTGAGAGGGGGCAAACTTGTTGTGGGAATCTAGAAGGAGCCGTCAATGAGGCTGTATATTATGAGACACGGCCAAGCGGAGCCAGCTGGGAGAGGTGTGGACTCAGAGCGTCGATTAACCAACTATGGGGTTGAAGAGCTGACTCTTGCAACCAAGGGCCTCTTGTCGTTGGGGGTGTCGATAGAGATGATTGCTCACAGTCCTTTGGTGAGAACCACAGAAACAGCCCAGATCGTCGGCAGGGGGCTTGGGGCACAGAGTCAGTCCCTAGAAATTTCAAATTTTGCTCCGGGAGCCAGCCCCGAGATTATGCTCAAGGAGGTTGTCGGATTATCTATGTTTAGATCGATCATGGCCGTCGGGCATGCACCGGATGTTTCGTTTTTTTCTCACTACATTCTTAGCGGAGCAGACGGCACTGCTCTGAATTTCAAGCCTGGTTCAATTGCTTGTATAGACTTTCCCGGAAAACTCTTGGTTGGTAGTGGAGAACTGGTTTGGTTTAGGAGCGCAATGGAGTTAGGGCAATTGACAAGGCAGCAAGGTCATTGATTTTGACTTGCGAGAACCCTTATTTTGTTGGAGTAGATAATCGGAACAGACCGGTACCCAATGAGTATATTGGGAACTGGGATTCGGATTTCAACTCGGTAGGTTCCCGGGCTCGGTCGCTGATAGGAGAGCTGTCTCCCATGTTGCCTAAGGACTTCTTCTCCATTTCGCATTAAGACCATGGTTAGTTGTTGTCCCTTTTGAGGAAAGCGTATCATTGGAGCTTGTACAATCAGGTTGTCTATCGCACTGGCGGGGACCGAATCACCAGCTGTTCCAACAGTTACGTTGTCTTGCCGAGCTTCGAAATAAAATTCGGCCTTTCTTCCAAAAAGTGTGGCGACGCAATGAAATTTTCCTTGCTGAATAGCTTCAGTGATAGCTGCAGCTCGTTGACTCGTTTGTTGAGGTAGGTCAATTTCGAGTTGCAGTCTCCACAAATCAAGATTGGATTGTAAGTCAATTCGTCCATGCGCATCGACGCCGCAAATTCCTATTTGATTTGGATTGGGGTTTTCGTCCCACCTGGAGAGGGCTTTATGATCTCGATAATAAAGTTGAGCCAGGGCAAGAGTCTTATTGGCTTGGTAACTAGCTAGAGAGGGAAGTAGACCAACAAAGAGGGGACCGCCGAGTTTTCTGAATGAAGCTGAGGCACTTGCGATTTCAATACCACCAATATCACGCCATCTGCCGTTCCACGGACGTTTCGGATCGGTTGGGTGAGCTATGATAGCAGTGGCTTTGTTTTGGCTTAGCATGGGGCCGAGGTCCATCTGGTTTCTTTGAGTCTGGGATAAAAGCGTGTCCGCGCCGAATTGGATGACGTGCCCAAACCGAGTGCTAAGTTCTGCATAAGAAAGGAAGGTGATCTTGTTTTTGTTGAAAGGAGGTTGTTGACTGTTGTGATTCGTCAGCACAACAAAATCGAGCTTCATATCGGTTGCTACTTGAGCAATTTCTTCAACGGTAATTTTGCTATCGTGGCTGGCCTCAGAGTGTACGTGGAAAACGCCTTGCGGCGGGTTTTCTTTGTGCCATTGAATCGCGGGTAACTGACGTTGCGAAACGTGATAGTGGCCGAAGACCCCGCAGGATATGGCAATCAGAAGCAAAGCAATGCTTAAGCCTTTTTTCATACTCTTGCCATTTCCTCGGAAGGATAAGGGAGTGATTGTGTGTCTAGTTCATCGAATTGCATTTTGTAGAGTCGTGCATATTCTCCGTTGGCTGGAAGTAGCTCTTCGTGGGTGCCTTCTTCGACTATTGAGCCATTCTTTAGAACCGCAATATGGTCTGCTCGGCGGATGGTGCTTAGCCGGTGGGCTATGACGAGGGAAGTTCTGCCGTGAAGAAGTGTCTCTAATGCTTTTTGAACGAAGCGCTCGCTTTCAATATCTAAGGAGCTAGTAGCTTCATCTAAGATCAGAAGTGGGCTATTTCGAAGCAATGCTCGTGCGATGGCCAGGCGTTGTCGTTGTCCTCCTGAGAGAGTTATTCCGCGTTCCCCGATAATAGTTTCATAGCCATTTGGAAGCGCTGAAATAAAATCATGGGCGTAGGCTGCCTTCGCTGCATTTCGAATGTCTTCGTCGCTTCGCTCAAGCGAACCGTAGGATATGTTGTCACTGACGCTAGCATTGAAAAGAAATGTTTCTTGGCTGACTACGCTCAGCTGTTTACGAAGGGAGCTTAGCTCCAGTTCTCGTATGTCGATCCCATCGATTTTCAGGGAGCCACCCTTTAGGTCATAGAATCGCGGAATGAGATTGGCGACCGTTGTCTTACCTGCACCGCTTGGTCCAACAAGTGCCACAAGGGAACCGCGCGGGATAGTTAGATTAAAGCCATTCAAAATATTTTCTTTGTCGTAGGCGAAAATTGCATTTTCAAAGTTAACGCTGGTATTGAAGGGCGCCATCGTAATTGCATTGGGTGCGTTTCTTATAGATGGTTCACATTCGGCAATTTCTAAGAGTCGCTGCCCAGCAGCTTC
>CAXGXL010000320.1:0-5053 GCA_964013555.1 uncultured bacterium | reverse complement strand
AAGGCCTTTTCGACGTTCACAGCAATGCAAAAACCCATAAGGAGGCAGCCCTGGATGTTCTCGGCCAAGGAATCGTTTCCACGATAGTACCGGGGACCTTACCCACCGAGGTCGCCCACGCGGTGGAAGCTGGCGGCGCAGCCGTGGCCGGAGTTAGTTTAGCTGACGAGGCTAAATGCATGCGAGTCGGAGATAAATCATTCACTCAGATCTTCAAAGACAAAGTGGGTGAATTATTTAAGAGTCCCACCAAAGAAACCGTCTTCGAGCATGTCTACCATGTGTTTGACATGGACACTCCACTTCCTAAAGGAGCTCTCAATCAAGTTACGGTTCTCCACTACCAACCCTAGTCCAGCGCCGGTTCAAGACAAAAGCCAGCCACAATGCACTTAGCGGCAAAAAGGGTTTTGCTCAATGAGGTAGGCCACGTCACCGTCCAGGTAAAACCGGTTTTCTTCTTGGCTATAACCGACCTCGTACTGATAATAGCCATCGCTAGACTCAAGTATAAGCAAGAGAGAATCCCCAACCACTACGAAATCCCATCGTCCCTGGTCTTGATTGTAACCGCCCCCATAGGACGAGTAATCCTGCGACTGGTAACTATCTACGTCCATCTCTTCAATGCCAAACGTGCCGTTGACGCAGAGATAGATTCGAGTTCGCGAAGCATAATGGGAACTCCCTATCTGAGAATTAGAGAATATATCGACGGTTTTGCCGCTAAACAAATCCTTGATTTGTTGCACGATGTCTTGGTTGTCGCCGGAGGCTTCCGCATTATTAAAGCTCCCACTCGAATTAGCCAAAGAGCTTCGGTTGTTTTCGCTTGCATCATTGCCGCACCCTGAACCTGAAAGAGCCCAACCCAGCGACCAGCAGAAAATCAACAATAGTCGAAGGCCATAATGCACCCTCATTTTTAGACAGTGAAATCCCCTCATAGGTGCACTCTCTCCTCTTTGCGCAAAAGCAAGTGTATCCCTAATTCATTATACCTCGATGGTTAAAGGACGCAATCTCTCGTGCTTTGCTTAGAGGCACCAGTACCGCTTGGGATGGGGCAAAAAGTGACTTTCGCCTTTGATTACCAGTTTGTGAATCTTTTCTTTTTGAGATCGAAAAGCCAGAGAAACGTAAGGGTTCATAATGAAACAAGAGCCAATGAGATATCAGATACGCAATTTGAGTTGTTCTAGTAATCGGTGACGCTCCGCTTGAATTTTCTCGAGCTTCTCCTTTTCAATATAAACTTCTGCTCGGGTAAACTTCTGAAAGCTATCTTCCATCACCATAGGTAACGCGAGAAAGGGAAAAAAAACGATTTTGACCCAAGTGGGCCCGGGAAATCGCTCAAAGGGACTTTTGTCTTGGTTGTCGATGTACTTTTGAAGACGGTCTCCCAAGGCTTGGATATCTCGGTCCAAAGTGGGATATTTCAACTCAATTTCCTTGAGTCGCTTTAGAGCTTTTTGGTTGCCAGGTTCATTCTCCGCTGAATAAACAGGCCTCGTCACCGGGCTCGAAGCCTCGGAGTAAGCAAGTGGGGATGGTGGCCTTGAAACGTGCATATAGGGTTCCTCATTCTCAAAGTGAAAGCGGTCGCAGATCTGGTTGGGAGTATCGCCCTCTTTTATGAGAGGTTGTGTGTTTCGAACGCACACTACCCTAGCAAAAACCCGAGGCTCGGGAATGACCGAGCAAAAGTGATGCTTTAGCTAGCCCCTTAACCCGGTACGCCCTTGCAGCCCGAAGGTTAAGGATTGGGAGATAAATACCTTGTCGGTAATGTCGATGCTCGTCGTTCCTTTGGAACTGGTTCCTGCGGTTACAAGCGGCCTGACTCGGTCTCGTTTCTTGATCGTCCTCTGCGCAGCCGAGAGGGAATAGATATAAAATGAATAGCGCGTTTACGACTTGGCTCTTGATGCAATTGTCCTCTTCGTTTAGCGTGACCAAATGTGTCTTTTCTATTCGCGGGCGCTACACTCATCCGTGTTGTCGTATGCCAGTCGCAAAAAAGAACAAAAACCACTATCGAAACACGTTCGCCCCTGCTAAACGCCTAATATTCTAAGAGAAACAGCCTACTTCCCCCCTAAAGGAATCCACTTCCTCTTTTTCACCAAAATCGAAGAATATAACCAAAAAGAGAGGACAAACCTGCCAAAATAGCGAAGATTCTCCTAGCCCACCCGAGCTCTCCGTTCGCTTAATCGCGCGCAGCACGCCAGTAGAGTATTAAATAATAGAATATTTCTTGGAGTTTTTTATGACTATAACCCAACCCCCAGCGTCTTCCTGGAGCGCTGCAACAACCCCAATTGAAGTACCCACTGAAAAGACTTCGTCTCTTCCTACCCCCCTCCATCAAGATAGCGTTGAGATTCACGTGTCTTCACCGAAGAGTTCTACCAACTCTATACAAGCAAAAGAAAGTGTAACATTACCGACCTGCGTACCTGCAACAAAGAGTGCAACCCCAAAAATAGGTCAAGCCCTTTTGGCTATCGGTGGCGCAACCCTCGTTGGAGCGGTGGTCGTTAGCTTCATTGCCGCGGGCGCGGCCACAGCTGGCGTCGGCGCCTTCGCTGCCTGGGGTCTAGCCAATACAACCTGGCTCGCTATTGGTGGTGTTGGTCTCGGCGGGCTTCTATCAGCTGCGGTCGGCATCGGTCTCGGAGTAAAATCCGCCGTTTGCTAACGCATCATGGTTCCTTGCCCTTTGAGCGAGTGTTGCCTACCTAAAAGAACTAATCGTTGCCCTGTGCCCGGCCGGTCATGGGCACAAAGCGCACCGGAATTTCCTTGGTGCTGGTAAAAACATCCTTGCCGGTTCGGGTTATACTTAGCAATTCTTGGTAATGCTCGCCCACGGGAATTATCAACCGCCCCCCTATTTTCAATTGCTCTTTCAAGGGCTCGGGAACATGGTTGGGGGCGGCTGTGACCACAATGACATCAAAAGGAGCATGGTCTGGCCACCCCTGGTAGCCATCACCACATTGAATAGTTATGTTATCGTAGTTTAGCTCGCTCAACTGATGTCGCGCAGAATCAGCCAAGTCACAAATAATTTCAACGCTGTAGACATGTTCCACCAATTCCGCCAAAAGAGCAGCTTGATACCCCGATCCCGTTCCTATTTCCAAAACGCGTTTGGGTTTGCTCTTGCCATCGCCTAAAGCGAGTTGAGTCATCAGTGCTACGATATAGGGTTGGGAGATGGTCTGGCCGTTACCGATAGGAAGTGGGAAATCACCGTACGCCATTTCACGCCTGGCCTTGGGGACAAATAGATGACGCTCCACAACCCCCATAGCCTCCAAAACCCGCGGGTTAACAATATCGCGACCTTTGAGCTGCTTTTCCACCATAACGCGGCGCTCGGTACTAAAATGCGCTTGGCCCTTTTCTTTCGCGCTGGAGTGAACAACTTCCATCCGGTTTTCCTTCGGGGTCGATGGATTCGTGCAACCGCTCTGGATTGTCATCTCAATTAGAGCCATTGAAGCGACTAAAATGAACGGTTTCATTGTTAAATCCAGAACACCTCTAGCAATGGGCAGTTTTTGCCTAGGCTTTATTCTAACCTAAAACGCCTAAGAGGGAAGCGGGTAAATCCACTTAGCTAGACCCGTTTTCCTCAGGGCTCGAAATAACGTTCCGTCACTTCATACTTTTCTCAGCCACCGACAAAACCATACAACTGTGCGACTCATTGTTTTTGGAGCTTGTTGGGACCTTATACTACAATCATAGGATGCAATTGTGTCGCCTTCGAGAAGCTCTTTGCCTCGGCCCAAAAGCGCAATCCAAAAAGACCGGGGCTAGAAAACACCTTCAACACACTGCATTATATTCCGCGCTTGGTGCAGTTTTTGTAGGTTCAATACTCCCCATCCAAACCGCCTTTGCCTCAGCCTCAGGTGCCCGAGGACCAGCGAGTCCCAATGCGTGGTGTGGCATGCTCTCAGACTTGGATAATGCGACTCTCTACCAACCACCAATCGACCCCGGTCGCCTAGAGCGATTGGCGTTAAACGATTACATCCAGTTTTTCTACCGCGGCCAGGACGATAGACGCATGCGCGTCGCTTGGCGCCAGGGACGACAACTATCCATTGCCCGCAGCATGGGCTTAAGCCCTCGCGAGACCGATAGAAGTCGATTTGAATCCGATACTCCCGGCGGAGGCGGCTATTATGTCTACACCCGTATCACAACACACCACCCCAGGGACACGGGGACCTACGGCACCGGCTCGGTCGGCGCCAGCAAAAAATGGGTTATCATGTTCAAAAAAGACCTCGGCGATAGACTCGATTGGTGGACCTCTAGCACGGACTTAAAAGGCAAGTTGCCCTTTGCCACACCCCAAGGTTGCCCCATTCAGAAGCACTCTTCTCTTACCACTCTAAACAACGGCCACGGAGGTCATAATGACCCCGCTGTCTCGAACATTCGCGACTACCACACTCTGTCCAAACAAGAGCAAGGTTTTTTCATGTCCATTGACTTCAAAACCTACCTCGGACGAATCTTTTATAACGGTAAGAAAAGTGAAGCGATTGCAAAACTAAAAAAATGGAATCGTGAACTCGCCAGTTACTTTGACCTTGAAGCCCTTTTAATAACGCCCACGGACCTCGACACCCAACTCAGTGCTCTACCGAGCAAAGAGAGACTACGGTACCGTCGCTGGTATAATGGAGTTACCACTTATAGTGTTCAAGCAAGTGCGGCTCGGCTAAGGGCCCGGGCCCCTGCCCCCCTACCTACGCAAAGCGCGGCAGAACCTACTGACGAACATGTCCCTCCGCTCCCTTCCGCGGGCTTGGCTAATGCCGCACAAGAGCCGCCAGTCACAAGGGGACCCAAGCGGCAAACCGTGGTCCAAAATGATGCGAGTGATTCAAGCTCACACCGGTCCAACAATCCAGAAGGGCTATGTATTTTCCACATAGATAAAACCCTGACCCTCAAAGACAACAAACCGTCACTGCTAGAGGGTGCAATGTCGACCCCAAGTCAGCATTGCTAATACCTT
>CAXGXL010000319.1:0-5057 GCA_964013555.1 uncultured bacterium | reverse complement strand
CTATTTCATTCGCCAACGACCAAACCACACATCCCGCAATACCTCCATTACGAACCCGCGTATCTCCCGTGCTCAACTCGAACTGCAGCTCGCCGGCAGCACCAGGCTCATGGTTCGTTCGATAGGTCGCTGTCCGATGTTAATTAATGGGGTACAAACCAAAGAGGGCACCCTGGAATTAGGCGATGTTCTGGAACTACAAAATCAACTAGCCCTGGTGTGCATCCATAGACCTCGCCGCATCGCGCTGCAAGAAAATCACCTTCCTCACGAGTTCGGAAAACCCGACCACAATGGACTCGTGGGCGAATCCCCCGCCATTTGGGCATTACGGGAACAATGCCTGCGCGTAAGTCGCCGTTCCAACCACGTCCTTCTTCATGGGCCCAGCGGAAGTGGCAAAGAGCTTCTAGCCCGAGCCCTACATGGTCCCAACAAGGGCCCGCTCATCTCCAGAAATGCAGCCACTTTGCCTGAGGGACTCATTGACGCCGAGCTTTTTGGAAACCTAAAAAACTACCCCAATCCGGGAATGACCGAAAGAGAAGGCCTTATTGGACAAGCAAACGGTGGAGTGCTCTTTCTCGATGAGATCGGGGAGCTTCCTGAGCACGCGCAAACGAGGCTTCTTCGAGTCCTAGATGAAGGCGAATACCAGCGTCTTGGTGAAAGCCAATCTAGGACATCGCACTTTCGATTAATTGGCGCAACAAACCGCCCGCCCCAACAGCTCAAAAACGATGTTCTCGCGAGATTCAAGCAGCAAATTAATTTACCGGGACTCAACGAGCGCATTGAGGATATTCCGCTCCTGATTCCATTCTTATTCAACAAAATGAGCCAAGAGGACCCGACACTTCCCTCAAGGTTTTGCGACACGCATAGGGGCACCCTGATTCCTCGAACAACTCCTGCTTTCATGCGAGCGTTGGTCCGTCGCCGTTGGGAGACGAATATTCGGGAATTGGAGAAATTGCTATGGAGAAGTGTCGATTCATCCCAAGGCTCCTACCTCGAATTGACCGATGAAATGACGAGCAAACCTCAACCTGCGAGCCCCAACGATTCAGTTAGCGCCGAAGCAATCCGGTCCAGCCTCCGAAAACACAATGGAGTTCAAGAAAAAGTCTGGCGAGAACTAGGCCTCGGAAGCCGCCATGTATTGGCACGACTGATCAAAAAATATGGTATATCCATTAAATAGCGACGAACTGCTCCGGGGCCTCTGCGCCCGGAAACAGCCGAGAAAATTGGTATCGTTCGAGCCCCCAGCCTTACGCGTCCGAAAAGAGAACAAGTTCGCCCAATTCCCCTCTCTTCGGGAGTAGACATTTTCAAAATGAAGGCTTAGGGTACCCTCCCACCAGCTCATCGCCCCAACAACTCTAACCAAAGAGGTCCATAATGCGATTATTCAAGGGTGCTCCATGGTTACCGCTGATAGTTTCACTAAGTCTTCTGGGTTGCACAAACTCCAGCCTTAATGACACCAATCAGGAATCCGCACCACAACCAGCAAACGCTGGCCCGCAGTGGCAAAGCATTTTTGACCAGGAGCGTCTACTCCAAATCGAGATCTCTATCGAAGACCAGGACTGGAATCAGCTCCGATTCGAGCGCCATGTCATAACCGAGCTCTTCGGAAGCAAATGTGAACAAGGCCTAAGTGAGTCCCCCTACAATTACTACCCAGCAGACGTTACCATCGACGGCACACCACTTAACAACGTCGGGCTACGCACAAAGGGACTGCTTGGTTCAATCAACCCTTCTCGCCCTTCCTTTAAAATCAAACTGCAGGAATACCAAGACGATCTCGTGTTCGAAAGCGAAAAGCGGCTAACCATCAACAACCAAAACCAAGACGACTCACGAGTTAGAACCTGCCTTTCCTACTCCCTTTTTGCAGCAGCGAACGTGCCCGCCCCCCGTTGCAATTTTGCCCATGTTCGACTCAATGGAGACGATTTCGGCGTCTACGCTAACGTAGAGCCTATAAAAAAACCGTTCTTAGCCCGCGTGTTTGGCGACGACGACGGCAACCTATACGAAGGCACGGCAGCTGATATCCGAGCCGGCGACTTCATGATACGCGTCGAAAAAAAGACAAACGAAACGGAAGATGACTGGTCTGATATCCACCAACTACGCGATGCCATTGAAGCGCCCGACCTAACTTTTCTTTCTGACTTGGAAGCCATCTTAAATCTCGACGCCTTCATCAGCTTTTGGGCGGCCGAAGCTCTCATCGGGCATTGGGACGGTTTTTCAGGAAACCGCAACAACTACTACCTTTACCACAACCCAGCGGACCGGAAGTTTTACTTCATCCCATGGGGAGCCGATGCAACATTCACCGTCGCTAGAGGTGGATTTAGTTCCAGCGAGCAAGGGGACCCTACAACGGTGATGGCCGCCGCAAAATTAACGCGGCGTCTGTGGAATGACCCCGACATTCGAACTCGTTATCAAGAACGGATGAATCAACTTCTCGACAACGTCTGGAAAGAACCCGAACTTGTAGCAGAACTGGACCGCTTCAAAGTTCTAATAGGGGATTCGATTCATCCCGCCCACCGAGACAATTTTGTAGCGAATCTCGGCGACGTACGTCATTACCTGCTCAATAGAAAAGCCCAAATTCAAACTGAATTCGCCAACGGAATTCCAGAATTCTCCTCAGAGATTGAATCCGAATTCGAATGCATGTCGAAGCAAGGAGAGGTGAATATCAACCTGAGCACCACCTACGGAACGGCCGGCGCCGAAAACGCTTTCCTCACAGGTTCTGGCACAATGTCCGGAACAATCTATGGCTGGGAGCTAGATATCCCCGCAGTAGGCGCGACCGCCGGAATCGAACCAAAATCAACCGATCCCTCGATGGCCAGCTTTAGTGCCGTCGGCTTTCTCAGTCAAAATGAATTCCTAATAGGATCCGTCAACATCCCTATTTGGTTGGTGCAACCCGATACAACGGTACCTATCAACGGCAAAGAGGTAACGGCGTGGTTTGTGCGCTATAAACCTCAATCCGGAGTCAATCTTTTGGGCTTTGTGGGCGGCAAAGAAATAACTTTTGCTCAGGCTGGAACCAACGAAGGTGATCCCATAAGCGCGACCCTTTTACTAGAGCTCTGGGGCGGTACCCCACGAGATGACGAGAGCAACCCCGAAGAGCGCCCTGAACCGGAACCAGAAAACAACTCAGATTAACACAGGCGGATCCGAGCCCCGCCCATTAGAGTTCCGCCCCGAAAACTCTACCCTGCACGTCGAAATTGTTCCCCCGATGGGTAAATGCAAAGTCGTACTCTTTCCCGGTACCACCGGCATCACTATCAACGCTAACCTTTAGTTCCACCGCATCGCGGCCAACCAACTCCACCAGAGTTGCCATAGGCACGGCATCAGCAAAAACCGTATTGCCCGCTAGCGCCAGCCGCAGGGCGTCATTCCGTTGCTCTTCGTCGGCGATGCTGGATGCTTCCACCAAAGCCCTAACAAAAGTTCTCGCTTGACGATACGAGCTGGGGCGCCGACGCAAGGGTACTTTATTTAAAACCGTCCGCTTCGACTCATCAAACCAAAATGGTTCTTGCCACCCGGAGGAATCCGTAGCTCTCCAGGCCTTGATGTAAGCTTGCCAGACAGCTCCTTCTTCCAGTTGAGTCATCCTATTCATGCCAGCTTCGGAGAGACTCACCTGGGTCTTAACAACGGTCTTCCTTAGTTCATTTCGTGGCCCCAACCACAATTTTCTATGTTCGGCCATCGCGCTCACTCGCGACCGGTAAGTGTCGAGTTTTGCCACTTGCCCTTCGCCAGAAACAAATGCTGCCAACTTCAAGCCATCCAATAATTCATCCTTCGATGTAAACGAGTCCGAACCAAGCCCCTCCCACTTCAGCCAGTGCTCATTCTCCCGAATCCCCGCCAAACTGGAATCATTTTTAGGTGTCACTTTGCGAGAGTAATCTTCGACCTTAAGAGAAGTCCGAAAAAACCAACCATCAACCCCTCGGGATTCGGTATCCGTGTCACTTTCCACATCATAGGCCGAATCCTTGATAATCACTTCAGAGTTGCGAAGCGTCTCACGAGAATCACTTGTAGCGGAAAACCCCACCCCAAACACCTTCATCGGAAACCCTTTTTCAGTCACATTTGAAAAGATCGAACGCTCGATCTCTACTCCGGAATGCCCTTTATGGTTCAACTCTTCCAAACCAGTCCAATCACCCTTGATCGCGGAATTAAAAGCCTCCCGAACGTCTTCGTGAGCTAAGTCAAGCCGCGCATCCACCAGCCGTGAGTCCGATACCACGCTATCCCGCTCAGCTTTCGTCCCCACCGAAAAGAAATTTCGAAGGGTTCCCTCAACCGACGACTTAACCAACTCACCGGCAATTCCGAACCGATTGGAATTCTCCACCCCCGCATTATTGAGCAACGTATCTGTGTTGGCGGTAACCCCAATACGAGCTTCGATTCCCCCATTGAGTTTTTTTGTATCCACCGCAGAAGTAACCAGTCGAGCAGAACTGCCTTCCCCACGAACCACCTCGGTATTGGTGCGCCCTGAGAGCGCGATGCCACCGTTCAAGCCAATACGTGCTGTCCCTTCGACCCCTGTATTGGTATCTGTCGTTCGCCCAAGCCCCACAGCCCCGGTAAAGCCATGGGTCGTTTCCCCTGTTATCTTGATGCCTTCCCCCGCAAGAAGTTTGAGAATAGAATTGGCGTCCGCATTCAAGTCTGAAAAAACAAGCTCCCTCGATGGCACGCTTCCTTCAGCAATCGGCTCCTCCATGAGCCTCACATGCTCTACCTCCACACGACGCCCCAGCCGGTACCCTACATTCGCGTATCCTGCACCGATAGGAATACGAACTCCCGCATCTCCATTTACGTGGTAAACACCTCCGTAAGTAACGAAGTCCGCTCCTTCCGAATGACTCGCAAGAACGTCGCGCCTCACTTCACCGCGCCAGTCGCTTCCATTGACCACTTTTCGGTGTCGACTAAGATCAACGCCCCCACTCAGCCCCAAGGTG
>CAXGXL010000318.1:0-5059 GCA_964013555.1 uncultured bacterium | reverse complement strand
GACTCGCTGAGCGTGCAAGACTGTATTGCTTTGAACCCAGATCGATTATTAGTCTCCCCTGGTCCAGGTAGGCCGGAGCATGCAGGCATCTCTATAGAGGCTATCCAACACTTCGCAGGACGCATTCCGGTTTTAGGCGTCTGCTTAGGTCATCAGTCCCTCGCTCAAGCTTTTGGGGGCGAGATTGTCCGCGCAGAGCAGTTAATGCATGGAAAAACATCCCACATGCATCACGATGCTGAAACGATATTCACGCAAATGCCACAACCATTCGAAGCCACCCGATACCACTCCCTCTTGGTGAATCGAAAGACGCTCCCCAGCACATTCGAGGTCAGTTGCTGGACGGACCAAAAGGAGATTATGGGACTTCGCCACACACCAACCGGTGCGGAGGGCGTTCAATTTCACCCTGAATCTATCCTTACCAATAACGGTGCTAAGCTCCTGGAGTCCTTTGCCACATGCTAAAACCCTACATCCAAAAAGTCCTCGAGGGCGAAAATCTACTGGCCGAAGATGTCGTTAAAGCAATCGGTCACATCATGGACGGCGAAGCGTCGCCCTCTCAAATAGCGGGTTTTTTAATAAGCCTGCGGTGCAAAGGTGAAACCGTCGAAGAACTCGCTGGCGCCGCCACCGCAATGCGACAACGAATGGTGCCCATTGAAGTGAAACGACAACCCCTCATTGACACATGCGGAACCGGAGGAAGTGGCAAAGGTAAATTCAATATTTCAACGGCTGTTGCCTTCATTGCTGCTAGTGCCGGAGCGGCCGTTGCAAAACACGGGAACCGGGCGGTTAGTTCTAAATCAGGCAGCGCAGATGTTCTAGCTGAACTCGGCGTCAATATTGGAGCCGAGCAATCCGTGGTTGAAAAATGCATCAATGACATTGGAATTGGGTTTCTTTTTGCTCCGAACTGCCACCCAGCAATGAAATACGCGGCCCCTGTTAGGCGTGAGTTAGGTGTACGAACCCTCTTCAATGTACTCGGGCCCTTAACCAATCCAGCAAATGCCCCCCGACAACTGCTCGGTGTCTTCGCACCCGAGCTGACCGAGCCATTAGCCACCGTGTTGGGGCGTCTCGGCAGCGAGTACGCTTGGGTCATTCACGGCGAGGATGGGCTGGACGAAATAACTGTCTGCGGTAAAACCCAAATATCCGAGTGGGATGGATCCAAAGTAGTTAAGAGAATCATCGATCCGACAGATTTGGGGATACCTATTTTTGCACCGGAGAGTTTAAAGGGTGGTACGCCAATTGAAAATGCTGCCGTTTTCCGTCAACTGCTCCAAGGCAGCCTCCGAGGGCCAATATTTGAGGCTGTGGCGCTTAACTCAGGCGCAGCTCTGCTGGTCGCCGGCCTCGCCGCGACTCTCGAAGAAGGGTATGCCCTTAGCCACAAGACCATTCTATCGGGAAAAGCCTATGATACACTCAATCAACTCGTGGAAATGAGTAACCAAGTCTAAGGCCTGCAACGACCTGGCTCACCTTGAACTCAAGAGAAAAGACGCGAACTATTTCAAGGAAATAACCACTACCGGATCATCGGAGTCGTCTCCCGATGACTCTTCATCATCTGGTCCTGCGTCATGGTCGTAATCGGAATGCAGTGGAAGCTCTAGCCGGGGCCGACGATCTGATTCAGCTTGCTCTCGTGCTTTTTCACGACGACGAAGCTCATCGATGATAAAACTGTCAAGCATAACGCACTCCCAACGGGATCTTAAGTAAGATCAAGATTCCCAAAACGTAAAAGAACCAAAGAGCAAACTCTCATTGTTCTTGTAATTATCGTAAGAATCTTGGGCGCCCAAAGCAAGTATTATTCTCGCGCAAGGCTTACCAGAGCCTCGCAGCGACCTTTAAATCGCTGTAAAGTCTCGGGAAGCGTTACCCCCGTAAGACGATCGCTCACCGACTTTGGAATCAAACCGGGAAGGCACACATCAACCTCATAAGTAGCATGCGTGCCCCCATGGGCATCCTCCTTCAAGGTCCACGAGCCTTCATTACTCGACATCATTTTCGCTTGCTTCAACGTCCAGCTTAGACAATGAGGACTTTGTTGTTTTAATTCCAGAACATATGACAAACGCATGACAATCTCGAGTTCGAAACGAACAACCGCAATATCGCCTGAGTTCGACAGAATTTCCGCATGCTTAATCTCAGGCAGGAAATCACAATATTTCTCGTAATCGGTGATCACCTCAAAAACACCATCGATAGGTGCATCAATCGTTATTTCCTTGCGAGCACTAGCCATAAAACAAATCCTTCAATTCCGCGTTACTTTTACTGTTCCAATATTCTAATTACGTTAAACCCACCCTCTAAGGAGCGCAATCGCTTCATCTGGGTGATAGCCTTATTCATCGACGCCGTGGTTGTTCGATGAGTAGTAAATACAATGGGCACTGGCCCCCCCGAATCTCCATCGCCCAATTGAAGAACGGTTGCGAGACTGATTTTATTCTCCGCCAAGATATTTGTTAAAGCAGCCAACACCCCCGGTTCATCTTTCACAGCTAGTCGCCCATAAAACGAGTTAACCGCACCAGCTAAACTCTGAAGTTTTGGAGCACGAGTCACCGCGGGCGGAGTAAGTTGGCGCCGCACACCCGCTCTCATATTTCGAGCAGCTTCGATAATATCGGCGGTAACCGCGCTTCCCGTGGGAATTCCACCGGCACCAGGGCCCTGATATAAAGTCGTTCCCAAAGAATCACTCTCAACAAGAATTGCATTCTGCGCACCAGGAACTGCACTCAATTCATGCCCAACCGGTATAAAGCAGGGGTAGACTCCAGAGCGAACAACCTCGCGGTCCGCTTCTTGGGAAACCCAAGCACTAGCAACCAGCTTGACCCGGTATCCCAATGCCGCAGCGTCCGCCAATACATCCGGGGTCAAATCCTCTATCCCACGAATTTCAATTGATTGAGCCTTGAAAGTCGTTCCGAACGCTAGCCGGCTCAATATGGCGATCTTATCGGCCGCATCCCCGCCGTTTACATCCAAGGTAGGATCTGCTTCGGCATACCCGAGTCTCTGAGCATTCAGGAGCGCTTCCTCGTAGGATTTCCCTTGCTCCATCTCACCAAGAATATAGTTGGTGGTGCCATTGAGAATTCCCCGTATCCGTGTGATTCGATCCGAAGCCAGAGCTTCCCGCAACGTTCGAATAATCGGAATTCCTCCGGCAACAGCTGCTTCAAAATGAATATCAGCACCCGACTTTTTTGCCGCGCGAAAAATCTCGGTCCCATGAAGCGACACGACAGCCTTGTTCGCAGTAACGACCGACTGCTTTGCAGCCAAACCATCTAGAATCATTGTTCGGGCGGGTTCAAGCCCACCGAGCAGCTCTACCACTATATCGATGTCCTCAGCACCAACAATTTGCTCCACACGGGTCGTTGTAGGAATAGATTGTGCAATGCCTTGACGTTTTTTTCGTTTGTTGCGAACCAAAGCTCTTACTACTTCGATTGCACCACCGGCTCTTTGAGAAATAATTGCCTGATGCTTATTGAGAATCTCGGTCACTCCGGCACCCACGTTCCCCAAACCCAAAAGGCCTACTCGAATCGTTCGTGAGTGACCTTGAGACTGCCCCGCCAAATAGTCTAGTTCGCCTCTTACCATGATAAGCTATCCAATCTGAGCTAACTCAAGACGTTCAGTCCAGTTAGCGTCCAATAGTTTTCTCAACCCAGCATTCTCTTTACTCTCCAATTGAGGATCCTCCTCCAACAACTCCCCCGCGTCTTGACGTGCATCAAGAAGAATTTGCTGGTCTCGAGCAAGGTTCGCCATGGATAAAAGAGGTAAACCAGACTGGCGTGTCCCAACAAAATCCCCTGGGCCGCGGATCTCTAGATCCTCTTCCGCGATCCGAAAACCGTCTGTAGTTTCCTCCATAATCCGCAACCGTCGCCATGCATCCTCTGAAGGAGTAAATTGGGAAACCAAAAGACAAGAACTAGTATGGGCGCCACGACCCACGCGCCCCCTTAATTGATGCAATTGACTCAAACCAAAACGCTCCGCATGCTCAATCACCATCACAGTTGCATTGGGCACATCGATACCAACTTCTATCACCGTCGTCGAAACCAACACCTGAATACTCCCTTGGCTAAAAGAACGCATCACGCGGTCTTTTTCATCGCTGGTCATTCTTCCGTGAAGCAGACCCACTCGAACGCCCTCAAGCCACTGCCCCGCTAATTCTTCTGCAGTGCTTGTGGCATCCCGAATGTTCGACATGCCTTCTTTGTCAGACTCCTCAACCAAGGGTAAAACCACATATGCTTGACGTCCCTGGCCTATTGCCGTTCGAACTCTAGAATAGACCTGCTCCCTTTGTGTATCTCGAAAGAGCGTCGTTTCAATTGGTGTTCTTCCGGGCGGCAACTCGTCGATAACTGACAACTCGAGGTCACCGTATACCGTAAGAGCAAGAGTACGTGGAATCGGTGTTGCAGTCATCACAAGTATGTGCGGTACTTTCCCAATCGCCTCTCGGCCTTGCTCAATAAATCGCGCACGTTGCATAACACCAAATCGGTGCTGTTCATCCACAATCCCCAAAGCAAGAGATCGAAACACAACGCCTTGTTGAATCAGCGCATGAGTCCCAACGACCACCTGAACCTCTCCCGACGCAATCTGCGCCAAGACGGTCCGGCGCTCACTCGCAGACAAGGTTCCCGTAAGAAGTCCAACTCGCACTCCCAATGGCGTTAGCGTCTTCAGGGCTACCCGTGCGTGCTGTTCAGCCAGAATCTCAGTGGGAGCCATAACCGCCGTCTGGTAACCACTCATTGCACACCCCAAGGCTGCGGCCATCGCTATAGCGGTTTTCCCACTTCCTACGTCCCCCTGTAAGAGCCGATTCATAGGGCGACTTCCCATCAGGTCTCCTTGAATCTCGCCAAGAACTCTAGATTGGGCATTGGTAAGTTCAAAACCAAACATCCCCTCTGCCCGGTGACAGAGCGACCCTTCGATATCAAAAGCCTGGCCCTGTAACTGGTCA
>CAXGXL010000317.1:0-5063 GCA_964013555.1 uncultured bacterium | reverse complement strand
GACGATCCCAGGCTTTATTGCTAGAGTTGTTTTCATTTCTCGCGCGAATTGGGGAGAAACCCCCGTGTGCTTTTGCTAAGGTTTGGCCGTAAAAGTCATTGGGGGAAGACGAGGTAAAGAGATGATAAGAAGCCCGAATCGATGCATTTTTTTGGTTCTAGCGTGCTTAGTACTCGGTTCGGCGTGCGAGGATAATGATGAAAATGCCCGATTTTGCTTTGAAAATGGCGTATGTATCGAATCTGATGGGAGGAAAGTGACCGAGGATGGTCGACCTATTTGTGAGCTTGATGGGACTTGCGACGAGGATGGGCAAGAGAGCGATTTGGGCAATCCTTCGAGTCCCATTCCAGACCCTGACGATCGGGAAGTAGAGTGCAGCTGCCCGATAGGTCCGAGCGATAGGGATGGCGACTGTATTGACGATAGCCTTGAGCAAGCCCAGGGGCTTAGTTCGCCGGACCAATGGGATACGGATGGAGATGGCATTGGCGACGGTTGCGAGGACATCAACCACAACGGCCAGCTTGACGAGCTCGATGGAGCTCCGTTGGAAACGGATCCGAGGAGCCTTGATTCGGATTCAGACGGCTTGGCTGATGGAGTCGAAGATGCGAATCAAAACGGCATCTACGAGAGCGATGAAACCAATCCCATAAGAGCTGATACAGATCGAGATGGCATCCCAGATGGAGTAGAGGATCGAAACCAAAATGGTCGAGTAGATCCGTTTGAGGATGCCAATGAAAACGGGTGTTACGATGCTGGGATCGACACTCCGGGTGAGTTGAACCCTCGCCTGATGGACAGTGATTCCGACAGGATCCCTGACTTCCTAGAAGACACTAATCGGGATGGACGTTTTTCGAGCGGGGAGACCAATGCTTGGTTAAGTGATACCGATTGCGACGGGCTTGCGGATGGTCGGGAAGATAGAAACCACAATGGAATTTTGAATTCGACCGAAACCAATCCGAGACGGCGTGATACGGATGGCGATGGGCTCGAGGATGGAGTTGAAGATGCTAATCACAATGGTGTTTGGGACCAGGGGGTAGAAACGCACCCCCTATTGATTGATACGGATGGGGACCGAATTCCTGATGGCGTCGAAGACAAGAATCAAAATGGTGTGGTGGATGGTTTTGTTGATGCCAACTCCAATGGATGCTGGGAGGATGGGGAAGCAGCGGGAGAGAGTGACCCGAGGCTGCGTGATTCTGATGCCGATGGAATCGCTGACGAGATTGAAGATTCGAATAAAGATGGGGAATGTTTAAGAGCGATTCGCCCAGATATTCTGCTGCCTCAAGGCAGTTCTTTGACTCTAGTTGAGTCGTGTGCGTTCAGCGCTGATTCAGATTGCGACGGACTTGATGATGGGGTGGAGGATGCGAATTTTAATGGCCGAAGAGATTTAGGGGAGCTGGATCCTCTTCGAGCCGATACCGATCTAGATGGCTTGGCCGATGGGTGCTTTTTGGAGGCAGGCTTCTGTGAAGATTTGAACAATGATGGGGTGTACGATCCGACCACTGAGACGAATCCGTTGGTTTCGGATACGGACGGGGACGGTTTAACTGACGGTTGTGAAGTATCGTTTAGCGGCTGTGATAGCGATGATTGCGGAACCGATCCTCGTAAGGGGGATTCCGATGGTGACGGTTTTTCTGATGGAGAAGAAGACCAAAATCGCAACTGTCTTTTTGAACCGGGACTGCCCTACAATGAGACCGATCCTCGAGTAGCGAATTCTCCCCCGGTGGTAGGGAGCGAGCAGTGGTCTCAGTGGTCGGTGTGTGGTTGGCAAAATCAAAGGCCGCTGCTTCAAATTTCGAGTTCTCGTTCAACCCATGATTATCGCTTGGTTTTGGAGCTAGAGGAAGTTCAAAGTGATGATAACTGTAATCTAGCTAGTGATTGTGAGGCGAATGAAGGGGAGAGATTTCGTTGCGTAGCGGGGGTTTGTATAGAGGATATACCCTACCACATCAGTCCCTATGGCTGGGATATCAATGGGAACGGATTTAATCCAAATGACCCCGGGGATGCTCTTTGGGGACACCTATTTCAATCTCCTAAGAGGGTGATTCAAGAGCCGACGGACAAACGCATTCTCAACTCAGATGTTTACGGTTTCATTGTTGCAAAAGAGGACAACAATACCTTGGATGACATTTTGGACAATTTGAGAAACCGGTTGCGAGCATCGTTTGATTCCGTCACCGAAGTGGCGGCGTTAACGGCGCGTCCTGCTCACGACGATTTGGAGCAAGCTCCTGTTTTGCAGGCTCAGCGCCAGTTCCGAGTGCGCTTGGAGGGTCCTTCATCCTCTTTGGCTTTGCGAAATGATATTTTGACGACGCATATTTTGGGTGAGCAACTTACTGAGTCTTCAGAAGCTCTCTCGAGTGTTGATCCTGTGTACGGTAATATCCTTTGTGCTACGTCCTTTAGATGCTACCGGGATTTCACGGTCTATATCAGTGGTGTAAGGCGGCTCAACCAAGAAGGTGCCGATGGAGGACCAGTTGTCTTAATTACCCTTGCATTGACTCCCAACGATTCTACCTTAGGAAATGAAGAATTTCGTCTCTACGACAATAGGCTCTTAACCCTTGAAGAGCTGACCGGTGGTTCTGCTTTGGCGCGTTTTGAGGCAGAGCTCTCTGGAACCTGTGAAAGCAAGATACCTGCAAAAGCCCTCGCAGATATACTATGGGTCGTTGATGATTCTCGCTCAATGCAACAGATTATTGGAAGAATGCAGCGAGCAGCTAGCGAAGCTCAGGCTATTTTGCGCGCGAATTCAGGGATTGTCGATTTTCGCTTGGCAACTAGCACTACGAATGCTGCAACCACGGGGCGTACCCAATGCGTTTTTGGGTGCGATGGCATGTGTCAAGCTCTTGAGGGGGCGAGCGAAGCTACGTGTAATACCACCTGCGCCGATCAAACCTTGGGATGCATTGAATCAGGTTTCGCGGATTTAGATGCGGAGTTGACTCAGGAAGTATCCCAGGGGTTTGCTTTGCCCGGCGGAGGCGGAAATTTTTATTATGAGGATAGCCTCTATCTTGATTGCGATTCTCGTATGTCCGGTCAGCAAAAGTATATGACTTCTTGCGCCGGAAAACCGGGGTTTTCCCAATTCTTCAGTGCTGGGTTAGCTAGGAAGGCGTTTGTCGAACATGGGGGCTTTTTTGGAGTGGATGAAGATTCATCTTGCCCGACGGCGCCGATGAATTTGAGCTATTTTATCCAAGCCAACCAAGTTGCATGTGCCAATGAAGCGGATTGTTATTGTGAGAGGCTAACCGAAGCTTGCAGCGATGGCCCGACCATTTTGATTTCTCAAATGTGCGATTTGATACGTTCTATGGGGGGACTTCCCTCTAGTGAAGAGGGGACGAGTTCGGCAAGGCCGCATTCGGCTCCTGAGCATGGTATTCGGTCGGCAAGCCGTTTAATATCGAAAATGAGTCCTGCTTTGCCTTACGATTGGAGCTCTGAAGATCCGGGCAGCTTCAACCCCCATCATCATTTACGTTTGAGTTGCTCGAAGACTCAAGAAGGGTGTTTGCCCTGTGAGCCTGATGAGTCTGGCTGCAAGCCAGTGCCATTATTGACGGTCTTTTTGTCAGATGAAGAAGACTATTGGTTTAAGGACGATTGCGAACGCGATGCTCAAAATGCTGATTTGACCCAATTGCCGATGGAGTGCTTATGGGTTGATGGAGATCCTACCACCGAAGAGGCCTGTACCCTTGAATATTGCGAAGGCCAGGGCTTTCGAACTGGGCCTGTCGAAGGATACGACCCAGATAGTTACGCCACCAATGAAGACGTGAATTTCACTCAAGCTTGGAGAGCTCTAGCGGCCCCTCAATGTACTAAATCGCCAGCAGAGAGAAATACTACATGCATTGCAGATCCGTGCTGGGGCATACCTGAGACAACCCAGTGCTTGGGATGGAATTCGCCCGAACGGACGATTTGTGAGTGGACCGCTGGCGGTATTTGCGAAAACAAATGTGCCCGGTACTCCGATGAGGCGAGTTGTGGTTCGGACTCGGATTGCCGATGGGAGCAAGCATACGACGAGGGAATGGCACAAATAAAACCTTGTGTTTTGGCTCAGCCCATCAATGATTGTCGTGCTTGTAAGCGCCTTAGGCGCACGAATGAAACCCTCTACGGCGGGGGAGACTTGCCCGCTGGTTTGGGAAAGCTGGGCCCGGTGTATGCGATGGTTCGAAACAAGGGAGAGCCTGGCTTTGGTGAATCCGGTTCAGTGGTTCAGGATGAGTGCAAAGGAGGTCTAATTAGTTGGGGGCGAGGAGATGGGCAGGCGTATCGTGATTTGGCGATCCGAACCTTGGGGCGAACTCAAAACGTTTGTGCTGAGAGGTACCTTGATTTCATGCAAACCTTAGTCGCAGATATAGCGGTTTTGTCGGCGCCGTATAAATTGGAAAAACCTCCGCTAGGCTCGACCTTGCGAGTAGGGATTGCGAGGCCAAGAGGGGATGGCGGCTTTGATTTTGTGGACGTTCCTCTTTCTCGGACTCAAGGTTTTTTCTATTCATCTACTACCCAATCTCTTGGCTTTAAGAGTGATCCTGTCGATGGAGAGTGTGGCGCTCAAGCCTGCTCGGAAGATGGAGTCATTGAACCCTCAGAAATTAACTATGCCCAAGAGCGTGTTCATATCCCGCGAGAGGGGGATATGGTTTTCGTTTCTTATCGATATTGGCGTCCACTTCCTTGTGCTGATGCATGCGCGGACGATGAAACATGTGTGCGGGTCTTGTGCGAAGAATACGATACCCCTGGAAGCTGTGGTGAGTCTGACGCCGGGTGCCCCGCCGGATACAGTTGTGATGGTTCAACCTGCAATTTAACTTGTACGCCCGGTACTTTGATTGATGCTTGTGTGCGAAATTCTCAATGTGATCCGTGCTCGGTGATTGATGCGCAGGGAGAATGCTCCCCCATCAATGATTCGTGCCAATGTGCTCAAGAGGAGGATTTTATTTGTTCACCGGATGGAGAAAATGCCT
>CAXGXL010000316.1:0-5072 GCA_964013555.1 uncultured bacterium | reverse complement strand
AAGAGGCCTGTGGGCCGAATGGTGCGGGACGCCGAACACAAGTGTGTGATGCCTCTGGAACTTGGGGCCCCTGGTCCGACTGCCAAGGGGTCGATGAGTGCGAGAATGGTGCAACGGCTTCGGGGGAAGATTCTTGCGGAATCTTTTTAGAGGGAAGAATTCTGGTGGACTGCATTAACGGTCAGTGGGAGGCAACCGAAACGTGCTCCCATGAAGAGATGTGCGCGGATTTGGCGAGTCATTATCAAACCAACGAAACGGCACCTACCGAGCCACCGTTTTGGGGTACTATCTTCACGACATCAGAACTCTTAGACTCGAACGACCCGACTTCCTATGACTCCTTGAGCTACGTAGGCCAGGGAGAACGCATCATGTATGATCGGCGTGTAGCCAATTGGGTCACTGAGACCCCACATCTCTTTAACGTTCAATTCGGAGCAGCGAAACAGATTGAATTCCAAGTCAATCCAGAGTTTACTCGAGAAGAGGCAGAACGAGAGGTTGTAACTTACGCTGGCCCCATTGGAAGAATTCCGGGGTTTCTTCTTCGGGATGTAGAGACCGTGTGGATTCATCGCGGGAATAACGCCTTTGGGGGGGGCAATAATAACCTATTGATTCACACCGAGCAGGGGGAAAGTTATCAGTCAAGCGGTATTTTAGAGGAGACTTTCATTCACGAAGCGACTCATACGTCAGTCGACCAAGAGCATCAAGACGCCCCCCTTTGGGTTTTAGCCCAAGAGATGGACGGTGCCTGGATTTCTCACTACGCTCAAGATTACCCTCAGCGCGAAGATTTGGCCGAAAGTATGCTCTTGTATTTGGCCGCGGTATACTGGAAAGAGCTCATTTCTGATGAACTCTATGAGACCATTGTGACAACAATCCCCAACCGAATTCGTTATTTTCAATGCCAAGGATTTACTTCAGCCCTCTTAGATTAATTGGGCTAACATAAAAGAAGGCAGTCGTTCAAGAATTGTTATTCTGCAAGAACAATTCGAGACAATTGTACGAAGTATAAATGGGAAACCAAATGCCGAAACGTGCTCTTAGAAAAAATAGATACCGCACTCAACCATCGCTCCAGTCGCCTTCATCTGAATAATACTTGTTGTAATAATCACTGTAGTTATCTGAATAATCAGCGTCATCAATGTTGTCGACGACCCCTTTAGTCTTAACCCCTTGGCTTTTCAGTTGATTGACAACCTGGCAGAGATGCTTGGTGCGGGGCCGATAATGGCCACTATTGTTATTGAGCTCGACAAGTTCTCCATCGCGGATGCTAATATGGCCAGCTGCCGCCACGGGTTCTCCAGCATAAAAACTACTATGATGCAAAACGTAAACGAGTGCTTTCTTCAAAGACTGCCCTTTCTGTCTCCTCCGGCCAACTCTGATACCTGCGCCTTTTGCAATACTCTTGTTTACCACATAAATTGAACCACTAGAGCTCATTACATACAACGCATCGTCAACCGAGAGGGAAGAACCACTTGCGTCTTTTATAACCCCCGAACTGCCTATTTTAACCTTAAAGAGCTTCCTCTCTTTGCTACTAAAGTAGATTGTACGTAATTGCTTATTACCAAGGCCACTACCAGTAGTTTCCTCCCCATCGTATGTTCCGAGCATTTCAATCACTTCAAATGGGGGCCCAGAGTTGCATTCGGCTCGCCCCTCAATTGACGAAAATACAAATAACCCCATTGCTAAGCAAAAAAAGGCCACTCTCTTAGCTATATGCCCGTCGTTGCTGGGGATCTTCCACCTAACTTTCATTTGGACGCTCCTGTGAAAAAACAAAAACAAAAACAAAAACAAAAACAAAAACAAAAACAAAAACAAAAACAAAAAACAATGGAAGCAGGATCTAGGAACGAAGCTAGAAACCCTTTAGTTTTTGCCGCTAAGAAGGATAGGCACCATTTTATGATTCATGAAATCCATGGATTCGTCAACCCAGCGAAATGTCGGAACTCTACCTAATAGTGGGGATGCAACTCGTTGGCTGCTTTGACCATCTCCCCCAAGAAGGTCTTAAGGGCCCTATCCACTTTCGGGGGAAAATCCAGGTTCTCGGTATAAATCCGTGGGTTTATCCAACTTGCATCAATGCCGGCCCCTCGCAGTGCTTGCTGCAGCGCGCCAAAGGCCCCACTAAGATTGACAAAAGTCGCATGCTTGAGGACCCCCCTCTTAAGACCAAGCACCGCCTCCCACGGAGTGGTAAAGAGAAACTCCAGCGTCCTAATAATCTGCCGTTGAAAACCACGAGGCCGCCCGGTGATGCCAAAAACAGATTCGAAAGTTGAACTTACTCGTTGAGCCCGGCTTCCTTCAGCATAGATGTACTCGCGGTCAAAAACTTTCCACCCTTTCTCCTTGTCCAAGTAGATGGCCAAAATAGTTAAGTCAAAGAGTGCTTCTTTCGATAAGGCACGAACAAAGGCCTCTTGCTTGGCCGGTAGCCCGGCACGTGTGCGTCTGTTCACATACTCCCTGATATTCGCCACCGAAACATCCCTTCGCCCCAAACGCAACACCACCGAGTCATTGTTGTCCCCCGCTCTCATTTGTGAAAAGACCGCACTCATTTTGGATACCAGTGCTTGGAGTTCATTCAAGTCTTTCCAACCCTTTCTAAACTCAAAACCAAGCCGATAGGGAATTGGACTCGCAATGGTTGGGCCTCGCTCCTCGTACTTCACGCCCCCCATATAGGTGGCAGCAATGCGCAACCCTACCGGGTGCTCTTTACCGTAAACAAAAGTAGGCGCTAGCCATTGGGGGGGGGCTCCTACCACGCCTCTTCTGACTTTGTCCCTTTCAAAGAGCTCTCGCAATTGCGAGACTTGCCAAGGAGAATTGTGCTCATCGGTAATCAAATCAGCGATGTAAGTTTGAGTGGGCACCTCACCCGCAAGAGGCGAATACGCCCCTCTCGTATTGTAGAACGCTCTTAGGGATAAATAGTCCGACATATAAATACCAACGGAATAAAATTGTTTTCTCAACTCCTCATCCTTAGAAATAAAAGCACTCTTATCGCGGCTCCCTGGGGGCGCCTGCCGGGCAAAGGGAACCGAGACGTGAACTTGAACCCGCCGCTCCCCCGGAAACGGCTTTTGAGCCGGCATAAGACCGTCAGACTCTCGAATCCTTGGAACATCGAGCAATGGCAATAGGCCACGCAACTCCTCAAAGAGCAATTGCTGGCTGTAGGAGAAAGATGCCATTTTGAGTTCTAAAGGGCCGCTATCGTCCTCCGGGGAAGACCGAATCCATTGAGGAGCTTGAGGATGACGGCTTAAAGGCATCAACCCGCCCCATTGTTCCCAATCGTCGAGAAAGCCTCCTGCATCGTGCGAGACCGCTCTAGCTAAGACCTGAGGAGCCAACGCATGCACGATAAGCCAAAGAGCCCGGCATTCAGAGTAGCCCATACGGGGCTCTTTTGTTTCGTTGGGCCAATAAAGACGCGGAAAACCATCCGCGTAGCCCACAAATTCCTTTTCGAACGAGTAGGTAATAGCCCCATTGGCAGCGCTATCGGAGGAGAGTGCCCACCCTACCCTAAGAGCGTCTCTCGCCTCTCCTTGGGCAAGGCCATCGGACTCTAGCTCCTTAGGGTGCCTCTCCTTTCTCAGACAAGATCCGATACCATGAGCGAGATGCGTCCGAAGCTGGCGACCAAGGGCCGCCACATCAAGCTCGCGCAAGTCAGCCACTTCGCCGCCGCGCTCGCGAAGATATTGTGCGACGATTTGGTTGTTTTCTTCGGAGAGGATAGGCCCCGCCAAATTATTTTGCCGCAATTTGATAAGGTTCGGGTAACTCTCTCTAATTGCTCGAGGAGGATTCAGACTAGCCGCACGGAGAATACCCACGCATTGCCCCTTTTCCACGAGACATTCTCGCGTAGAAGTAATGCATTTTGCAGGCGCTCTTCGGGAGCACACTCCCTTTGAAGAACGAGAGTCAGCAGACCTTCCCTTAGCGGGCCTGACCGTTATCGCTCTCACCCGCCCGGGACATTCGTTCAAGTCAACCAACCATCTTGCTCGCCTGGCTTCTGACTTGAATTTCTCTTTCTCCTCAGCGGTTCCTCCCAAGAGCATTCTGCATTTTTTGTGCCCCCGACCCGCAGGGTTCCAACGGCACCCTTGAAACACTTTGGTTTGACCCACCGCCGGTGAAAACGTCCCCGCACCCGTAGTCAAACACGTGCCGCAATTGTCTGCGTTTTGATTGCAGGGACTTCTTTTTGCAACAACCGGGCTCGGCGAAACTACGCTAAGAAAGAGCACAAGCAAGCCTGTGCCATAAGCCCGAGGTGCAAAATAAAGGCGCTCTCCTATCTCGCTTAGTGTCATAGCACTCCCCGTTTAATTGTAGCCGACTTCAGTTCGCTCTAGCAAACCGCCCTACCGAGGAAGACACGGGATTATTTCAGTGCACTCACTCAACGCTGGCTTAGAGCCAAATGAGCTCACAAAGTCCTCCAAAAAGTGAATATTGGTAGAGGCCAACGGTCAACAAAGAGGGCTAACACGGGGTACAAAGAGGAGTGCTCTATCGAAGTTGGGAGGTCAAACCCAAGCCGCATAAGAGAAACTGGATTATTACGGAACAAATAATATTGGGAACCGATACTATTTGGGGTCCATACTATGGGGCATATGTCGGCTGACCATTGCCCTCGCCATTGGCTTGGCTGAACTTCATACTCGCGGAGCGAACCATGTTGTCACAAAGAATTGCAAGCACCGTTTTTCGTCGGATTCCGCGAATAATTTCGCGGCCGGTGACCCGCGCGCCCGTTGATACCGCATTTCAATCTAGGCAGATCCAAACCCGACCATACCCGCCGGTCATTTCCCGTTTCCATCCCAGCGAGCAACTCAAAATACCACACCTACCGCATCTACGGTTGCAAGAGTCGCCCAAGCAGAGAGGCACAGCACACCCCAGAGCAATTCCTACCAGGTCAATCTGTTATGCAATGGAGGGCTTCGCGGCTTCGGCTCCAGACGCATCCACTGCATTGCCTACCTTTGTGG
>CAXGXL010000315.1:0-5082 GCA_964013555.1 uncultured bacterium | reverse complement strand
TCGTCCTCATCATCATCAGCAATGATAATGACCTCTTCGTCCTCATCATCGGCGGGAACATCTTGAGCAACACGCCCCTTATCTTTAGTTGTAGGCGGTAAAGACTTACCACTTGTTGACTCTTCCAAAGCCCGGTCAACCACGCTTTCTTTTACGGATCCTTCAGATGCGCTGAGGTCCTCAGCGAGAGTTGAATCTGCGTTGGAAGATTCGAGCGCAGATAAATTCAGCAAAGATGATAAATCCTGGACTAAAGCAAGACCGTGCTTTTTGCTCAAACGCTTGTCTATCAGCGGATATTTCTTCGAGAGCACCCTCCGGCCAGAGGAGCTCTCAACCACTGTAGCGACCATATGCAAAACTTGAGTTCGATAACGACTCTTTGGACTCTTCTTACTCAAATGCACCGCATCAAAAACCACCGCGTGAGTGATTCCAATCTCTCGACCGAGACGACGTATTGTTCGAGGAAAAGTCCCTACCCGATTTGCTAGCCCTCTTTTGCTAAGAACGTCAAAATAAAGAGCAGCAGACACCACCTTAACTCGCTCAGAAAGCGGCTCTTGGATATGAGTCTGAATATCCTTAGACAGCTCAGGCGCATCCTTGGACTCATTGGGCAACAAAACCAACGCCAATTCACCAGGCGCCGCCGCTAATGCCCCTTGCCCCAGAAAAAAGGCGAGGAGTAAAACTCCCATCATCCCCCCACTAACGCTCGCTTCGTAAATTCTTTTTCGTCTAAGGACACATTAAATTGGATGCTATTGATTTCCAATATCGTTTTGGTTTTTTTACGGACATTTTCGACCTGGGACTTCATTGCAACCCAATTCCCTGATTTTTTCGCAAGCCGTTTCACCTTAAGCTCTTTAATCAATTCCAGGTCCTTATCATAGAACTGAACTTGAAGAGGAACAAAGGACTTCTTACCAATCCAAGAAATTGTCTTTCCATATTCACTATCGGCGTCTGCATTTGGAATCGCTTCGATGACATAGACACTATTTTTACCAATCTCCGCATCTGGAAGCCTCTTCAACGTGGCATCTTTAAGACTTCGATTCTCAAGATCTGCGTACGTCAGATCTGTTCCCATAAATCGTGAGTTTCTTTGACTACCGGTAATCCGCTTTACCTTTCCCAAAGCCGGAAGGTAAAGATACTGTTCCTCATCCTCTCCATCGAGATCCCGGCGTAAGAAGCTAGTTCCTTGCACATCAGCTGGAGAATGAAATCTCACCAAAGTTCGGTTTTTGTCCCCAACTTCAATCGACCGAATTTCAATCTCTCGCACCCGGCTCCTGCCCCTTCTATTTACCAACTTAAGTGTAACTCTTGATACAGCATCAGCGATTCCCAAGCTATTATTGTCTATTGACTTGTCCACGATCTCTTGAGCTGTCAGCTCGCTCTGCGCCCAAGCCGGTGATAATACAGCCATAGCTAGAGCCATTATTGTCGCTAACGTCCCCACCACGGGACGGTCCCACTTAGATGGTATATCTATCATTTTTTGTCTCCAAAGAGTTTATTGTCGAACGCGCCTCTGCCCCGAGAAACCTCAGCTCCAGGCGACGGAGAAAATACAAGCGGCAAGTAGACTTAGAACCCTCCTACCGTATTCTTTCCATCCTGCAAATAGATAAACCCATCCGTTCCCCGCGCTCGACTCCTTTCTGGTTGAAGTCGGTTAAGTTATTATTATCAGTGAACTTTAATCACTAAGCCCTCGTCGCATCAACGATCTTAACCATAAAGAACTCTTATTTGTCGGGCAACTGATCGTCTGGAGAGAGACTCAAAATGGAGGCTCCCCCTACATAGGGGCGCTTTTCATACCGAGTTATTTGCCCCAAGCGCTTGACTATCTCGGCCATTCGAGCCGTTTCACGACAAATGGTCCCAACAGCCTTTTTGTTTTTGGCATCATCTCCGATCTTTTTCTTCAAGAGTTCGGCGTAGCCCATCACCGATGTAAGCGGTTGGTTCAATTCGTGTGCGGCCGCTCCTGCCAATTCAATAGCAATGGATTGCCGCTCATTCATTCGAAGCTCTTGCTGTGCTTTTTCGAGCTTCTCCTCCATTCGCAAACGCTCCCGAAGATCTGTAAAAATGCCGACGGTCGCGATTTCTTCACCTCCCTCGTAAATAATGGCAGCAGTGAGGTTAATGGGAACCACTTCAGAATTTTTTGCCACTAGCTCTCGCCTCAAAAGCTCAAGGCGTCCTCGGCCGCCATGCTCATTCGAGCGCAGCATGGACATCAGTTTATATGCACCCCCGGGTCGATAAATTTCACGAACATCCAAACTGCCAACCGCTTCGTGAGCCGAATATCCTAGGATTCGCTCAGCTGCCCGATTGAACAAAATAACTCGCCCTGCCATATCGGCAGCCATGATTGCATCCACTGAACTTTGAATCAGATTTTCAAGGAATTCCTTCGTTTGCTGAAGCTCAGCTTCGAGTGCTCTTTGCTCAGTAACGTCTCGAAATGAAACAAGGACTCCTTCCGAACTATGCAAATGTCGAATAGCGGCCGATATAATTCGTTGACTTCCTGTTCGCAGAGCCACACTCAAGTCGACGTACCCACGCCGATCTCCAACATCATATCCCATAAGGGCGCGTTCCGCGACAGGCCTAGAGTAAGTGTCAAACAATTCAATAAATAAGGCCCCATGAAGCGACTCATGCTCCCGGCCCAGCAACCCCACGGCAGAAGCATTCGAGTAACGAATCAAGCCGTCTGCATCAATCAACAAAAAGCCATCCGTGGCTCTCTCAAAAAGATGCTCGAATTTCTGCAAATCGGCTAGTTTCTTATCGGCAACCTCTTTGTTGCGCAAAAGCATGCGCTGCTCACTTAACAAATCATCTTGCTCAAGTCCGTTTCCAATGGCGACAGAAGTAACTAAGGCAATAAGCCGCCCCATCCCAATCAACCGGTCCTCCACCGCTAACATCGGCGTTTCACTCCGTAAAAAAAGAGCTCCGACAACCTCGCGTTTATGCTGCAGTGGAAACAAAACCGCAGACCGATGGGAGACTTCGGCTTCTTCTAGCTTTACCCGCACACCTTGTAAAAGCTCATCACCGAAAACATCCGAAATAACAATTGGCTCGCGAGTTCGCATGACCTCGATCAATTCAGGGTAATCGTCGACCTTAATCACCACATTATCGAGTTGGCGATTTCGCTCCATCACAACATAGCCAAACTCTTCTCCAGGCCTCACGAAAACCACAGAAACACGATCCATACTAAACAAATCACGCATTCCCAAAATGGCAGTCCGAAGTACATCTTGCAATGCTGGCCGCCGAACCAACTCCCCAATAAAACTAACAAGTCCGGTGTGAGCCAACGTGCGAGCCGTATAGCCATCAAGTAAATCCAATTCCCAACGAATAGAATTGAGGCGATGAATAGTTTGAGCCACTCCAACAGTGACGTCATCGAACCCAAGGCCGAGAACATACTCCAGCCGCTCTGCCTGCTCCACCTCTAACCAAGCCACAATGCGCCCTCCGCACCGATGCTCTTGAAGTTCTTTCAATGAAGTAGCCATCTTTGCTTCGTCAAAGTGAACGACCACAATTCTTATCCAGTCCGGTATATCCTCAAGCGCTGCATAACTCTCTATTCCCGGAAAAGCCGATTCGCCATAAACCGCAGCCAATTCAGATAGAGGTCGTAAATCACTCATTGAGAATGCTCCCGCAGGCGAATCAAATTAGGGCGACTCGAAAATCGTTTCGTGCCAGCTCCCCTTCCCACCACACGCCCCTGAAAACCTTCACTACGTCCAGTAAATGCACAATCAAGACCAGCTAGAATCGCGATGCCCGTCGGAGTGATGGTTTCTCCCTTCACTTCAATATCTACCATAGGGATCTTAAACCTATTGGCTATCGCCACGACAGCAGGAACAGGACAATCCAAAATGCCGTGTGATGTATTGACCGTTCCACTACCACTGGGCAACTCCGTGCAGGTTAGCGATGGACTTCCAATACTCTCATACGCAATTGCCACGCCCGCAACATCCAGAATCGAATCAAGTTCGCCAACCTCATGCAAGTGAACGGAGTCAAAATGAACTTGATGAGCCTCACTCTCGGCATTTCCAAGAATAGTAAAAATCTTCTTGGCATAGCGCAATGCACTTGGAGGCATTTGAAGTTTCTCGAGTACCTCAAAAACCTGCCGCATTGATACACTAGCCGCATGCGAAGAATTTAGCTGATTTCCCGGCGGAATAGAACGCACCCACAATGCTTGCTCTCGATGAATCTCAACATCCTCAACCAAAAGCTTTAAGGCACTCTCATTCAGATTCGCAAAAGCCTCGTGAATCGCCCCCTTATCAGCCCCTGCTGCAAGAAATGCCCCCAAAAGCATGTCTCCAGCAACTCCCCCAACGCACTCCAACGCGAGTCGTTCAAAACGAGGTACTTCGCTCTGCGGTCTTTTCATTGAAACTTCCTTATCGAAAGCAGTAGAGCCCATCTTCAGGGAAAATGCCATTAACTGCGAAAATGTTCAAAGGCGCGGATGTCCGCGGGCAACCTCGAGCCGTCAAGCCAGACACCTCTTCCCTTAACGACCTCTCCAACAACGCTGAGCCGGAGTTTCTCTGCTTTGGCCAAAGAATGCAGGCTATTTTCTTGCTCCTTTGGAAAAGAAAAAACAAGTTCAAAATCCTCTCCACCAGCAAGGGCCCACGCCAGGCTTGAGCTCCCTTGTGCTTTTGCCACTCGCCGAACACTATGGTGGATTGGGAGCTTCGATGAGTAGAGGTTGACACCGCACTTCGGCCCCACCGTATGAAGTGCATCTCGAATCAAACCATCCGAAATATCGGCACAACTGCGCACCTTTCCCCAATCCGCTAGAATTCGCCCTACCTCCACCCGCGGTTGCGGTCTAAGCTGAGCCTCTTTGAGAGTCCGTGAAAGAGGTTGGTTCTTCGCCAATAGGTGCAACCCGGCGGCTGCCCTCCCAAGCGAGCCAGTCACAGCAAGCAAATCACCTGGCTCACCAAGGTACCTCGTCAAGAGATGAGACTTTTTAGC
>CAXGXL010000314.1:0-5089 GCA_964013555.1 uncultured bacterium | reverse complement strand
CGCGGGAGTTGAGTATCTTGGGCAAACCGGTCTGAATTTGATTGATAGAGAGTTAAACCTCGAACGGGGTCGACACCCTAGGTTTCTTGGTCCTAACCACAGAAGAACGGAAATGAGTTAATCAATATTTTTGGGTGAATGGATGGTGGCTTGTAAGCGATTGGTTACGAAGTGGGAAGGCAAACCGTAAGGGTGTGTAAGAGATAAAGTTCAAGTAACTCTTTCTTATTGAATTTTGGGTAACGAGTGAGGCTGCGGAAGGGGCCGGTGCCCAATTGTCTTAGAGGCGATTGATTCCGTCGACTTGAATTTTGCGTTTAGATAGATTTTCAAGCGTGGTTGCGTTCAAAATGCAATCGGAAAAACTAGCCCCTTGGAGGTTGCAATTATTAAGGTCGAGTCCAATGAGGGTACAACTAGTGAATTCAGCACGCTCTAGGTTTGTTTGGTCGAAGACTCCTTTTTCGACGGTTGTTTCGTACCATTCTGCTTTTAGGAGCAGGGCCTCTGAAAAGTTACATTGAACAACACGAGCAGACTCGAATTGGAATGCAGTCATTTGAGTCTGCGAAAAATTGCATCGAAGGAGGGTTGTTCCCATGGCTACCACATTGTTGAGCCTTAGATTAGAAAAATCGAAATCATGAATTTCAAGGTAGGATAAATCCAGGAACTCCCCCATATTTCCCTTGGTGTTGAGAAAGTTATGGTGTGAGGTTAGCCGGTCGGTTAGTTTCACGTGGTTTATAAGGGAGGTATTCACCTCACTATTCATCGCTAAAACGCACGTTAATTTCAACTAACAATCTCGCTTCTTGAGAAGATAGTTGGGGGCCTAGAACTAACCAGAGCTTGTTGTGGTCACTTTGGGTTAGATAGGTGCAATCGAGAATAATTCGTACTGGTTCGCACTTATCTGTGAGTGGATTAAATTCCTGACCACGCATTTTCTTCAAGATGGATTTGGCCACTTTTTGGGGATTAAATGTCCATTTTTCATGGGGTAGAGGCGAGCGGGGTGTTTTGACGTCGTACGGGTGACCTTTGGCGTCAAAGAATTCAATGTTTACCGGACCTCGGGTTAAGGGAAGTTTGAGATGAGTTAGAAAACCGGTTTCTAGCCCGGACATCGCTTCGCGCAATCCAAGAGGAGTCACTTTTCCTTTCTTAGCCGGATCAATAGCAAGAGCGGTGAAACCTTTGACACTCGAATAGTGAGCGGGAACATCTTCTATTGATTGAATTTCTAAGAATTTCTCGGGTTTTTGCCCAGCCTGGGTTACGCGAACTAAAGGTTTAAGTGGAGATGTTGCTCTACTCGCTGGGGAGATGGGGGGACTGGGGGCCCTCAAGAGGGCCAAAGGCGATTCGGGGTGAATGTGGTGTAGAGCGTTATTCCAGGCGGTTGATTGGCCTGAAGAACGCTCAAAGGAGTCATGGGTTTTCGGTTGAGCTGGAAATCCTTTGGCTGGTGGGCCTGGTTGTTGCGACGAATGGGGAGACAGGAGAGCCTGGGTAATACGCATGATGCAGTGATTATCGAGCTAGACGGTGGAGTGTTCGCAAAAAAGTGAGTGATTGCTCTTCTTACTTAATGCTTCAGTAATATCAGTAAGTTAATAGGTCTCTGGGCCGCGCAACTTAGGGAAGTCACAATTGGATAACTCCGTCGTAATTTCTTGGTTAGCTCAGAGTGCAGATGCATCGGTAGCAAGGGAGGAAGATGAGCCGCTGAAGATTACCTTGAAATAATTCAAGTCAGATAGTCGAGTGGAACTAAAGAAATGAAGAAATGCCCAAATTAAGAAATACTGCTCGTCAAAGATAAAGAATAAAGTCTCGGTTCCCCATGGGGTGTGGGTGAAAAGAGCAAATAGCCCGACGAGAATAATGTGAATAGAGCCAATCCAGCCAATGAGTTCCTGGCGAGTTTTTGGGTTGTTCTTGGTTTTTCGAAGGGAGGCAACATACCAAACGCAGTAGTGATAAAGTGCGGCAGTCACGTTAAAGAGAAAGAGCACCGGTAAAAAACCAAGTTGCATGGTTATCATCAAGAGTAAGATCTGCATCAAGAAGAATCCACTGAAGACATCCAAGCCATCGGGAGAGCGCCGCAAAAGAAGAAAGTAAGGAATCAGACCTAAGCCTGCACCAGCAATTACGAGACCTCTTATCGGCAAACTCGGATAGACCATATCTATGACCATGGCGTAATAGAGTGAGAGTAAAATGACAATCTCAAGGCCTATAAGCCGTGTTTTTTCCGGGTTTCCAAGGAACCGGTCGTCTAGCACGCCGTGGGTAACGAGATAGAGGGTCATGATCAGAGAGAGTAGCACATGCATGTCTGGTGCGGAGAAGACGGTCAGCATAAAAATCGTGACAAGTAACCAGACGAGAAATCCCCATAGTGAGAGGCGTCCTGAACGCACTTTGTAGATGTAGGCAATAATGAAATGCCCTTGACCCAATATAATCCCTACCGTGAGAAAAACCATGGGCTCTAGAAGGAGAAGGAGTGTGCACGCAAATAAGAGGGAGAACGCTTTTTCCTGCACAAACTCACGTGGGGTCACTAAGGGCATCCGACAACTTTAGGGTGGCAGTAATTGAAGTGTCAATCGATGGCCACAAAAAGATGCATTTCGGAAAAGTTGTTGGTGATTATTCCGATTTGGGGGGCTCTGAAGACAACAAGTTCAATGATTTAACCTACTTTTCGCGTTGGGAGTCTCGACCCAAGATAGGTGGCTTGGGTCGAGACCGAGGTGTATGAATTTCGGGGTGCTCAGTGACTCGATTTCTGCGTTAGAATATGAGCGGCCCGTTTATTGATGAATTCTTGAGTATGGGGCCCGAAATCCGAAGGCATTCCCGCAGTGGTTTCACGCGTACCTTGCCTCTCATGGGAATCCAATTATTTTGCTGACTTTCTTCGCTGCTGAAATTACTGTGAGTATTGAGGAACACCATCACAAAATACTCCCTGTCGTAGGTTAGCCCCCGAGGAACTTCAAAACGTCTTCCATCCCGAAAGCTGCTGTTAGCGGAAACGGTTCGGTTGTGGATGTCCGGGGATTGAATATCGTACCCAGCACTGCGGTTGAGCCAGTCATTAGAGGAGAACCAGAGCTCTTCATCGATACTAATACTCTTTGTTCCATAGTTTGCCATTGCGTATCTAACGCGAAGTATATCCCCAGGACAAACCTCCGTTGAGCCATAGGAACTCCCGTTTACACCGCAGTAGGTGTCAAATTGGCTCGAAGACCAGGAGGAGCCTGTCGAGGGTTTGCACAAAAGTTTCTGTCTAGCGGCGCCGGAACTTGAGACGTCCGATGAGTCGAACCAGGTGTTGAGAACGGCAACATCTTTCTCAGTGTGCCCCGTGCGGGGGTAGATATGACGCAAGGCCTCTCTATCATCAGGGAGAAACTCTATTTGTTTGTGCTCAATTCGATTACTCCACGGCCGGTTTTTGTAATTCATAAACGCATAACTATGATCGCTATGCCCGAGTCCGAGGCTGTGCCCGAGTTCATGTAATAAAACCGTTCTTGCGAAATACTCGGCCAACGGAAAGATCGATGTATCTACAGCATTTTCGGCGTCGTAGTAGGGGACACCTTCATCATCAGGAACCCCCCAAACCCACGGTATTTGATCGTTAAGGACAACGTCTGACTCCACAATATTGCACGAGCTGGTGTTTACCCAAGTAGTGGTCAAGCCTAAGGTTACGGATGAGGACCCCGTTGTGAGTGGCCCAAGGGTGATCTCGTTGATGTCGTTTTGGCCCTGAGGCTCAGAAGATGCCGTACCCAGAGGTAGTCTATAGTCAAACCATTGACCACCGACGTTGTTGACTCGAGTCATGACTTCATCGGTTGCCGCTCTCATCAGTGATTGAGTAAGGGCCGACGAAAATCCACTGGGTTGAATGAGGAATGTCTGGTCACTTGTCCATTGATATCCGCTACTGCAGGCCCCTATGGTCGACCGAGTGTAAGCTAATGCTGTTGAAGTTGTAGTTAGAATGACAAGGATTAGGATGGTTCGGAAATACATTTTTTTCTCTTCTGATGGGGGTTAATTGCGGGCGAAAAAGTTTTTTACGGCCTCTTTAAATTGGTGTCGGCTTGCGGTAACGGTTTGGGCCTGTTCGGCCTGAGAACGGATTTGGGTTAAACCCTGAACGTACCGGTCAAAATCGGCTAATGAGAGCAATTGCTGGGTGGGGAGATCATGTTGGGGGGCCCCGTCATCTATACTGGTGTCGTCGGTGTGGGATACAAGCTGCGTGCAGGTATTGGTTTGCCGACTGAATTGAGCGCAGTGAAGATGTCTCGAGGCCGCGGGGATCGCGTTGTGGCTTTTGATGAGGGGGCGTTGGGCCCTATCGAAGATTCGTTGTCCGAAGTTGCTCTCAGCAGCAATTCGAAACACACCGTGGTTGCCCCATTGGGCTCCAATAACCGGGTGCTCTTGGTCGTTGGCGAAGACTGCGTAGTGAACTCCCAACTCGAATTGCGGAAGACCGGGAACCACCATCTCCAAATTAGGCTCTGAGGTGCTTTTTCCCCCGATTTGTCGGAGGGTGATGTGTCTCCCGGTTTCAGTTCCCCAATAGCCCTCTTCCACAAGAAACGAAATCTCTGTAACCGGAACAGGACGCCTGGCTCCAGTATCTACGTTGAAGTACTGGATCTTAGTTACTTTTCCGCGAAAAGCGAGTGTACTTGTTTGAACTATTTCACTGAGATCACCAATGCGATCGAAACTAATGGCGTGTGCTTGTTGCGTCATTCCGATAGCCATCGCAAAGCATAGTGCTATCTTGGATAAATTCACTGATTTCATCGATGCAATCCTTCTTTCAATAATCGGCGCTGAACCTTTCTTCAGCGCCGGGGATAACTTTCAAAGAGGAATTCGAGGCAATGGGGCCATTGCTGACAGAATATTTTTGAATATTTTGTGCGAAGTGGAAATTGGCAGAACATTATGTGCCTTTGTGAGATAAGTAGTTTTTTGACATTTGGGTCTGCGCAAGGTGTGATGGCAAGTTGAGTCAAGTGAGCGCAAGCAG
>CAXGXL010000313.1:0-5099 GCA_964013555.1 uncultured bacterium | reverse complement strand
CATCTTTCACCTCCGGTATAGGCCCGAATAACTTCGGGGTGATTGCGAACTTCCGCGGGGGTTCCGGCCGCGATTTTCTCTCCAAAATCCAAAACTACAACGTGATCGGCAAGATCTAAAACCATGCGCAAATCGTGTTCGATGAGCAATTGGCTTACCCCTAAATCCTCCTTGATATCCAAGATATACCGGGCCATATCTTCGGTCGCTTCATGATTAAGACCTGCAGCGGGTTCGTCTAATAAAAGTAGCTTAGGATCCATGCACAAAGCACGCCCCAACTCGACTCGTTTCAAGACACCATAGGGCAGAATCCCGACGGGCATTTTTCGGTACATTTCAAGATCAAGAAAATCAATAATCTCTTCGACCTTAGACCGATGTCGAACTTCCTCTCGTTTTGAATTAGGCGCCCAAAGAAGGTCTAAAAGCCAATTGCTCTGATAGAGCGGATGACGACCCAGAAGAAGGTTGTCCAATACCGTTAAGTGCTCAAAGAGTGCGAGATTCTGAAATGTTCTAGCCACCCCTAAACCAGCGATACGGTCCGGGGCACAATTGCGAATAGAATTTCCCGCAAAGGTTAACTCCCCTTTTTGAGGCTTGTAGATTCCGGAGATGCAATTAAATAAAGAGGTCTTACCAGCCCCATTGGGTCCAATCAGAGCCACAATTTGCCCTTGTTTAACATGCAACGAGACACCTCTAAGTGCTTTGATTCCCGAAAACGAAAGATGAAGATTTTGTAGATTCAATAGCATCGCACCCACACCTTAGGACAACCACCGCTTGCGGCGACGATAGTGTTTCACATTGCGATAGCTCGATTGGCCACTAACGCCCATGCCTAAGTAAAACTCTTTAATATCTTCATCTTCACGCAACACTTCCGCGGGCCCATCAATAACAATCTTGCCCGTCTCCAAAACGTAGGCATAATCGGCCAAATCAAAGGCCAAAGAAGCATTTTGCTCCACCAAGAGAATACTCACGCCATCGCGATTAATGTCCCGAATAAGCTGAGCAACCTCGGAGACAACCTTTGGAGCGAGCCCCAAAGAAGGCTCATCCAAAAGCAAGAGTTTAGGTTTCGTCATTAAAGCTCGGGCGATGGCCAGCATCTGCTGCTCTCCGCCCGACAAAAAACCGGCAGGATTGTACCGTCGCTCTCCTAAAATAGGAAAGCGCGAATAAAAAGCCTCAAGCCGAGTTTTGAGTTCGCCCCCGGATACGCGATAGCCTCCGGCGACAAGGTTCTCTTCTACGCTTAACTCAGGCAAAATTCGTCGGCCTTCCATCACCTGAGCTATCCCGGATTGAACAACTCTATCAGCGTTATGATGAATGATTTCATTGTCATTCCATAGAACGCTTCCTTTAGTTGCCCGCCCATCATGAATAGACAAAAGTCCCGTAATGGTGCGCAAAAGCGTTGTCTTGCCGGCGCCGTTGGGCCCTAATAACGACACCACCTTTCCCGTTGGCACCTGCAAACTGACGCCCTTAAGAACCAAGACCACATCGTGGTAGACAACCTCAAGGTTATTGATATTGAGCATAATACTATAAATAATGCTAAGAGGGAGCGTGCCTCCCTCTCAGCATTTCATGTTTCTTTATTGCACAGAAGTTGACTTAGGTTCGGCGAAGCTTGCTGCCACCGTCCACGACTTCTTCGCGAAGTCAGGCTTTAGTATTCGAGTGCGAAGACCAGTAACATAAGGAAAAGCGGTAAAATCTAAGGGTTCAATCAACCCGTCGGCTGTCCAGCCTTTCATTTTTCGTAGCGCCTTCATATAACCTGCTCGGGTCATATCACCAGCGATGATTGCCTGCTTGGCAACTTCAAGAGCCGCAAGACCCTGAATATAAGAGATTAGAATATAAAAATCGGGGCGGCCAAATTCTTTGCCGTGGGCCGCGAACGCCGCAAGAAATTTATCCATGCCTGGCCGCGCCTCACCCCAAAACGGTAAACTGCTGGCCCAATAAAAGTTGGTGAATACAGCAGGAGGAAGCTGAGGGTGCGCAAAAAACGGGTCCACCCAAGACGGTGTATTTCCTACCCAAATCGGCATAAATTGCATTTTCGCTGCCGTTCCCAAAATAGGTCCTGTAGAAGAAGGCAAGACGGTCATCAAGATATGAGTCGCGCCTGCTTTCTTCAAGCCTGCAACCACCGCCACAAAGTCCTTTTGTCCTGGAGCAATGGTTTGCTCCGAAACCACTTGAACATTGTGCTTAGCCGCGGCGACGGTCCATCCCTTATGCCCATCTTTGCCATAATCAGTCTGGTCATACACAATGGCAGCTTTGACTTTATCTGCTCCGCCAGCTGACTGAACCGCCCAATCCATTGCCCGCATCGCTTCCACTCCATAAGAGGGGCCGGCCGGAGGGGTGTACTCAAAACCCGCCATTTCACTCGATAGGGAAGCGGGAAAGGCTATCATTTGGTCTTGCTTCAAGAAGGGTCTCAAAGGCAATGTATTTGGGGTTCCGAAGCTGGTTCCGATAAACCAAACCTTGTCTTTCATTTCTTTATAGGCTTGCTCTGATTTACCAGGGTTGTATCCATGATCTTTTTCAACAAGCTCAACTTTCCATCCGTCGGGTAAAATACCGCTTCCCCCGGCATTTACTTGAGCGGCTAAAATTCTCTTTCCAACCGCATAGGGTTTGCCTATAGCAGCCGCAGGACCGCTCTCGTCGTTAAGAACACCTACACGGATCACCTTGTTTTGGACATCGACTCCCTGCAGCTGCGGAGCTTCAGCCGACTCTTTAGCTTGATTCGGCTTTGCCTCATCAGTTTTTTGACCGGTCGGCTGGCAGGCCCAGAGCCCCATAAGGCTAAGAATGCCTAAAACTGGTCCCGCTCGTAATAGTTGGCGCTTCATTAATTCGTATCCCTTCTTTAAGTTAGTACAACGTGCGTAATTGACGCGGGAAGCTACGTTTTTTTCAAGTCGCAATCAACTCTAAGGAAGGTGATTTTAACGAATTAATCGTGGTTTTTGAATGGTTGGGCCCGAGAGTCATAAACCTCGAATTTGGCTCTGATGTGAATCCTCTATCGAGGGGAAACAGGTTGGAATCGCATTTTCTTGGCAACCTATTGGTTCGAATCGAATTTACTGTGGTGAAGAAGTTTTCAAGGCGAGACAGTCAGGTTCAACCCTAAATTAGACAAACTTTAGAACATCGAACTCGGCTACCCGCTCGTGTACCGGCCATTGGGTGTAGACGTCATTGCATAAGAAACATCAACTGACCAACTTCGGCACCGCAATTAACCAGAAAAATCATTTAATGAATCGTTGGTTCGGTCGAAATGCCTTCCGCCCCGCTCTTCAGGAACCGTCACGATTGCGTTTTCAATCGCCTGAACGTGAGTCAACTTATTCCCCTTACCCGAGTAGAGTTTTTTTGCTAAAGTCACGATGCTCTTAACTTCAGACGCCGAAACATCAGGTAGATAATTTGAGTACCTACCCTTAATAATTTGTTTGACTTCATTAGGGCAAAAACGGTCCCCTTCACTTAAATCAATTTTCGGTGCCCGTTCTTTGCTGGAGTCAGCTTTAGCCCCCAACTCTTGACTTGCTACCCTCGCGGCTGAGGTAGGGCGACTTCTTGCAAAATGAGGTACCAAACGAAAGATCCGTCCCGACATAAATAAACTCCTATGAGGCCAGTTGACGGCCAAAGTCTGAGTTTCGAGTATTAGTGCCCTCGGTTGCGTGGTTTTGTGAAACGAGAGATAAAAACCCAACAATAACAACAGCCTGAGATTCCCCTCACCGCTTTAACATAGGAGGGCCTAGGTCCAAACCCCGCAACCAAGGCTAGACCATCAATGCTCTACTTTCGTACAACGGTGCGGATCAAAAACAGGATTGGGCACTAACCCCATGTGTTCTTTGCTCCCACTCTAAGTAATGTGAGAGCCTCAAGAGAACGTGCTCTGCCTCCATCGTTTTTTGGGGCGGAGCGTGTGGAGGCCGCATGATGTCTACCAAGCTCGTTTTTTCTAATTCAGCCCTATCCTCCCAAACGCCAATTGGGCGCGATAATAGAGATTGCGGCCCTCAAAGTGCATCATCACCCAACCCGGCTTTACGCTCTCCAATCATGATTTCTCTGGGCCTAGAAAAATGAACTCTCTTTCCCTTTTACTCATTATTCTCGCCCCCCTAGTAGAGGGAAGTCACCATCGGCAAACTGAAAAAAAAACCTCCCCCGATAAACCACCTAGTTCGACGGCCCCTTCCTCTCCCAGCCAATCCAGAGATGAAACCACCACTTTTTCTCTCTCTTGTGGAACCGCGGGATTAAGCCAAGCAGCCGAAAGAGAATTGGGCTGCGCTCAAGCCCAAGCAGAAACCGACCCGCTCGATCCACAAGCAGTGCTAACCTTTGTCATTCGAGAACAAGGAACGGCAAACGCCTTGAGTAAGCCAGAACAGAAAATGGTGAAGAGGTACTGGAAAATGTACAAATCAAGGCTCACCCTTAAAATCGTATTCAAAACCGATAACGAGGATTACGCCAGAAACGTGTTCATCCTTGCTTCCTTACCCAGCGGAAAAATTGTGGGGTTTACCCAGCTTGTGATGAACAAACATAGCGAATGGTGGCTATTTAATCTAATGCGAAGGCACGCCTACGCCGAGGCGACAACCTTCAAAGATAAAGTGAAGAAAAAACTAACAAAAGGTAGGTTTGGTGGGACCCCGCTCGACCTTCGAGGGTTGGGTGCGAACCTACTTACGAGAGCTGAAACCTTTGTTAAGCAAGCGGGTGCCTCCCAGTTGCAACTCGCCATCAAATCAAAATTCTCGCGCATTCTTCACCCCTATTACACGCGTCACGGATACAAATGCACCGATTGTGAAGCTTATTGGGGTCCTTCCGTTTATCATTACTTGAAGAATCTCTAAAGGTGTTCCTAGTGGCTTGGCCTTCATTTGAGCCAGAGAAACATCTACTCCTTGAGCTTTTTGGCGGCTCTGTGGGTTGGGTCGGTTTCTGCTTTTGGGGACCCAAATTGATGACCAATGGGCCTATTTACCGCCCTCGTTCGGAGAGTGGTCTCT
>CAXGXL010000312.1:0-5105 GCA_964013555.1 uncultured bacterium | reverse complement strand
TCTCAGCCTATCAAGCCCACCCAAAACACACTCAAGTGCTTTCTACATTGGTTAACCGCACTCATCTTACTAATCTTCCCCGCCTGCACCCCAGGGCCCGCGGCATCCAGTTTCGATTCTCCCATCGAAAATCAACCAGAAACTTCCCCGCCATCAGCAGCCCAAAATGATTCGTGCATCGCTGAATCAGAGCTTCCGTGGGAAGAAGTGCAGGTCCCGGCTACCGGGGTATACGGAGAGCAGCAAGTTACTCTTCCCGCCCATCAATATTGGGTTAACTCCGGGCTCTTCTTAAAGCGAGGGCAAAAAGCCGTCCTAAAGGCAAAAGGGAGCTGGTCACTCGAAGGTAGCGAACTTCCTGTATCGGAGGGCGGTGAATGTCACACGGGCTATGTATTGGCCCGTATTGGGTACGAGAACATCACCTGCTTTCAAGACGAGTCGACCTTTGTCGCCACCGAAGACGGCATTGTCTACCTGGGAATGATGATCACAAATGGGCAAGGCGATTTTTGGGGCGGCATTGCAGAAGATAACGACTTTGGAATTCGACATCACGCGCGCGGTACCAAGCAGGTAACCATCATCTCTGATGGTTCGACCGTTCCCACCGTTAACAAATGCGACGCTCCAACCTACGACTTCTCTAAGGTCGAATCCGGCTGGGTTGAGTTGAGAGCTCAAAACATCGTCCTAACCCTTCCGGCGGCGTTAGCTGAGAAGGAGAAATCCTCGCTAGAGGCAGCCCTGAATCGCTTCGACGAAAGCTATACGCATCTGTCTCAATTTTTCAATAGACGTCCCTACAACCATCAGCCCATTCGCTTTGTACCCGCCAAATTAGGTTATAACACCGCTGCATTAGCCGGCAACCCAATCCAACTTCACCAAGACATCTTCTACAGCCTAACCAGTGAAAACAATCTCATTCGAGATGCGGCCGGCGCTAGAGGAAGCACACATCTTCACGAAATGCACACTGTCTTACATGAACTGGTTCACGACTTCGCAGAAGATTATTCCTTCTATGGTCACTTTACCGCTGAGGTCTGGCCCGACTTTATTCCGCTCTATGTCTTTGACCAGTGGGCTATTCCCACGGTCTATCAGCGTACTGAAGATTGCGATGAAAGTACCGTCAAAACCTATTGGGAAAATGATTGGGGAGACGGTGTCTACAATTGGGATATCGTCTGCTTTTTTCGTCAATTCCAGATGAGGTTCGGTTGGGATTTTTACCTGCGTTTCTACACTTACTTTAGCGATGAACAATTGCTTATAACCGAGAATGAGCTACTACAAGGGCTTCCCGAGCCCGAGGGCGAAAACGCCCCCCAGCTGCTTGATCCCCTGGTGTGGACATACACCTACAACGTTTTTCAGAAAATCGCCAAACCCGAAGAACAAGTTGAGATCACCGAGCTCTTTGAGCGCTGGGGCGTGCCAACGAATGCCATCGCCGGACAAAGCCAGTAAGAAATCTCGCAACTTATCAACCACCTTTCGAGTTGGTTTCCTTTCTCTAGCCTTCGTGGGGTGCGCCATCTGGATTCAGCTAGCCGAAAAATAGTCATTGGGCCCCTGCCTGTGCTTCGCATACCAAAGCCCCCTTGCTATTGAGAGCAAACTCTGGTTTCTCCCCCCAAGGACACGCTCACCTAAAGGAGAAGTTAGATGTTATCAACAGAGACCGTTTGGCAACGCCGGGAACTTGTTGGCGAGAAAATCAGTGATGGCCAATACAATATGGCGATTGGTGCAGTACTTACGTGGGGTTTTGGTCTGAACTACCTCATGATTCAGTCCATCCCGGCCGAGTCCGTCTTGGGCATCAATCATTGGGTCTTCTTGATTGGTTATATTGCTTCGGTGTTCGTTGGCACCATGATTTACACCAAATCCGACAGACCCGAGATCTCCTTTGTTGGATACAATTTTCTCGTACTTCCCATCGGACTGATGCTCGTTAGATTTCTCCACTTCTACGATGCAGAGGTGATCTCACAAGCTTTTCTCAGTACCGGGCTTGTCACTTTGTCGATGATGGCCGTCTCCAGCCTCCAGCCTAAGTTCTTTCTTAGCATCGGCGGTTCACTCTCTATCGCTTTTGTCGTTGCATTCGTGGTCGAAATCGCGATGTTTTTCATTACTGGTTCAGTACCCCCCATTTTTGATTGGATTTTTGTCCTTATTTTTTCAGGGTACATTGGTTACGACTGGGCGCGGGCCCAGCAATTACCCAAAACCCTGGACAATGCCGTAGACTGCGCGGCAGCCCTATACGTTGATATCGTGATTCTCTTTATGCGATTGGTTCGAATCTTGGGTAGGCGCGATTGATGGCCTAGTTCAGGTACAACCACATCAACTTCCGCCTCGCCCGAAGGTAAGCTGCACATACCTCGAAACGACACCCTAAGCGCTGCCAGCTAGCACTAAGAAAGGAAATCAGCTTACGCTTCTTCCCTTTCAAGCGCCTCAGCTATCTCTTCAATGGTATCACCGATAAATTCTCAAGAGACTCAAAAATGGGTAAAGTTGCCTCAGTTTTCTTGCACCTTAAGGTACTCTTCTTTTGCCTTAGCGAGCTCGAAAGAGAAGGCATAAAGCCGGTAGCAGCACTAAATCAGCCACAAAAGCCGCAACTATGGCCAAAACCGCCAGAAAACCAAAACGAGAAATACCCAAATGACTTATTGGAACAAAAGCTAAGAAACTAATTCCCAGTACCACCGAGGTAAAAAAAATGGCCTGTCCCACTTCCTTGGTACTTTTTCCTAGTGCGTGGCGAATGCTCCCATGTTCTTTGAGTTCGAGGGTGTAGTGCGTCAAAAAATGAATGGTATCGTCTACCGCGATACCTATGACAACCGGCGCCACCAAAAGGGTCGTAAGCCCCAAAGGAACATCCATCCAACCCATTACGCCAAAAATAGTTAGCGCCGGAAAGGCATTGGGAACCACCGCCAACAGTCCCACCTTCAGAGAGCCAAAAATGACCACAAGAATCAAAGAAATAATCAAAAACGCCAGCCCAAAGCTGCGAATTTGCGACCAACTAATATAATCGTGCAATTTGGAGAAAAAAGCTGCGTTACCGGTGAGCGTAACCCGAAGCTCTGGAAAATCAGCCCTCAATTCCTTAACCTGCTTGTCTATTTCTTTTTGCACACGCTCGACGATCTCCACCGATACCCCGCTTCCAGGATCTTTGAGACGAATCGACATTCGGGCAAGGCTCAACTCATCATTCACCACCCGCCCCAATTCGTCCGGGTTTCCGCTGCTGATCATTAAGTACAGTTGGGAGAGAAGGGTTGGACTCGAAGGAATACGATAAAACTCAGGTTTATCTTCGTTAAATTTACGATAGGTGTCCTTAACAATGTTCACAAGCGAATACGCCTTTACTCCCAGGGCCGGGTACTCTTGTTGCAGAAATCGCTCCATATTAGCCATCAGATTCAAGATTCGAGGATCCGTAAGGCCATCTTGCTCTTGAGTATCAACCACTAATTCCAAATTTCCCGTTCCCCCAAAAGACGTATTAACGGTTTCAATAACCTGCCGAACACTTGTCGCCTCTTTGTATTGTTCTGCCATATTCGTATTGACCACGACCTTCGAGGCACCGGCGACAAAAAAAGCGCCCAAACCGACGAAAACCAAGACAACCCCTTTAGGGTGGGCGCAAGTCCAACCATCTAAAGCACTCAGGAGTCTCTGAATTCGAGAAGCCCCTTGGCCGACCACACTCTGTGACAAAGATGCAGCCTTTACCTTCGCTTCCTGTGGCGCCCGAATGTGCATCAAAATCGGTAGAAGAAAAACCGTATACAAAAACGCAACAATTACCCCTGCAGCTCCCAATACCCCCATGTTTTTTATTGTTGTAATCGGAATAAAATAAAGAGAAGCCAATCCAATGGCGGTAGTCACACTTGTAAGAAGGCAAGCGAGGCCGGTCTTCTCGAACACCGCCCGCATCGATTCTTCAAAAGGATGCCCCTTACGACGAAAATAAACGAAGCCTGACAAAACATGAATCGAGTCGGCTAAGGCCGCTACATTGACAAGCCCGACTACAATATAGAGCTCCAAATCAATGACCATCCCCAACCACCCTGCCAATCCGACGATAGTCAGAGAAGATGAGGTCATCACTACAAACGTCCAGGCCATGGCGCTAAGAGAATGAAAGAGCAAAAGCAGAACAAGAGCTCCCATCAAAAGCGACGTCAACATAGCAAGGTTCATTTGGGGCTCGAACACATCCTTGCGAAAGACCGCTCCCCAAGTACTAGGCAAAAACTCAAGATGCTCGGCATACCTTGGTTGAGTTACCAGCTCGCCTACGGCCCGCTCAAAAGAAAGATATTCACCGAAGCTATGGGTTTTGTAGGGCGAATCGCTCGGGCCTCCCGCTGCAATCTCTTGTTCCGATTTTCGGAAGGACCTAAACTTCGTACGTAGCCACATTCCACCAATACTCAAATCCGAGGAGAAAAAGGTTCGCTTGTAATCTGGATGCCCAAGCGCTTTTTGCCTCAAGAGATCGCTCTGCTCTGAATTTTTAGGAAGATTGTCGCCGATGAAGGCCTCAAAAGAAATCGAATCCCCTTCAACCTCGGTGTAATTGGCATGAATTATCGAATTAACTTCGTCTAAATAAGCAGTGATGGGGCTGACCTTGTCCCGCTTGTTGATTAAGCCTTCCAATTCGGTGTGAAGAGAATGAACCACACGCAATGTCCTTGAGGAAAAAAGGTCGCCATCTTTAGGTTTGTATAAAATCGCGAGCATATCATTTCCCCCGAACTCCTCTTTGAGGGCTTCCATGGACATGCGAATCGGGTCACCTGGCTCTAATGGATTTTCCTTGCCCCAGCCGAAATCAAAGCGAATCGCCCCTAGCCCCATCGCTACCATCAGGCTGATGTATAACAAAAGCACGGCCGCTCTGTGATTGTTTAGCCAACTAGGAAGCCAAGCAAAAAAGCCCCGAAGTGAAGTCAAAGAACGTTCCATCACTTCAGTTTGTTGATTTCATCTCATAAACAAAAGAAAAAATTCGACAAAATCCACTAATAATAAGTAGAAACGCG
>CAXGXL010000311.1:0-5107 GCA_964013555.1 uncultured bacterium | reverse complement strand
GTCACGAGGGTGTAAGATTATTATTGCCGGCGCTGGAATGGCTGCGCACCTTGCCGGCGTCATCGCAGGCCACACATCGCTGCCTGTTCTCGGAGTACCTCTTTCTGCTGGCCAGCTCCAAGGCTTAGACGCGCTTCTCGCGACCGTTCAAATGCCCGGTGGAGTCCCTGTCGGAACCTTTGGCATAGGCAAAGCCGGTGCGAAAAACGCAGCGTTCTTCGCAGCTCGAATATTAGGTCTCAGCGACAGTGCGATTCGCGACCGCATGGAAGCACTTCTCGAAGAGAACCGCCAAAAGGTTCTTAGTTCAACTCTTTCAGAGGATTATTAGAGAATGATTGAGCGCTACCAAACAGATGCCATGGCCGCCTTGTGGAATGAAGAGGCTAAGTTCGAACGCTGGACTCAAGTCGAAGTCGCCGCATGTGAAGCGTTTCACGCCCGCGGGGAAATCTCAGACGATGAGATGGCAATCATCAAGGAAAAAGCCCACCATCAAAGTGCCGCCCATGTGCGGGAGCATGAAAAAGTAACCAACCATGACGTCGTTGCATTCGTGCGCTCCGTCTCAGAGATGGTGGGTGAGCCAGCGTGTAGACACCTCCACCGCGGTCTAACCAGTAGCGATGTTGTCGACACAGCAAATGGGATAGCGCTTCGTGACAGTCTTAAGGTCATTATTGAATCAGTAAAAGTGCTCCAACAAGCCATTGCTAAGCGAGCCCTTGAGCACAAATTAACCCCCTGCGCTGGACGAACCCACGGCATTCATGCCGAGCCAACCAGCTTCGGCCTTCGATTGGCGGGGTGGCATACTGAACTAGCTCGTAATATTGAACGCCTCGAAGCGGCACTTAGCGAAGTCGCTTACGGCAAAATGTCCGGCGCTGTTGGTACATTTAGCCAAACAGATCCGGAATTCGAGTCGTTTGTGGTCCAGCAACTAGGACTTCAAGCAGAACCCGTCGCCACGCAGGTGGTTCCGCGGGACCGACATGCATCCACTCTCTCGGCTTTGTCGCTTCTTGGAGGTGGTCTCGAACGCTTTGCCACCGAAATAAGATCTCTACAACGAACAGATCTGCGCGAAGCTGAAGAAGGTTTTAGAAAAGGGCAAACAGGTTCATCCGCAATGCCGCACAAGCGAAACCCAATCACTTGTGAACGCGTTTCAGGAATGGCCCGTTTATTGCGCAGCTATATGCTCTCCGCACACGAGAACATTGCGCTGTGGCACGACCGTGACATTAGCCACTCATCGGTGGAGCGAGTTATTTTCCCCGACGCGTTTCATTGCGCTCACTACATGGTCTTGCAATTCACACGGGTAATTGAAAACCTCCGAGTTTATCCTGATAATATGATGGAAAATATCGATCGCACCGGCGGCCTTCTCTTTAGCCAAAATGTGTTGGGTTGCCTCTTGAAAGCCGGAATGGAACGGCAAGAAGCATACAAAATTGTGCAGCGAGCAGCGATGAACGTTTGGGAAGGGGAATTTGCAACCTTTAGACAAGCACTAGAGGATGAAAAAACAATACAAGAGAAATTAGGCCCCTCTGATTTGGATAGAGCCTTTGAACTCACCCCTTATTTACGCCATATAGACACACTATTTAAGCGAGCCGGAATTACCTCCGAAGAATAGGAATAAATTATGCCTGCCATTGTTGTAGTCGGAGCCCAGTGGGGCGATGAAGGAAAAGGAAAGATAACGGATTTCTTAGCCGAAGAGGCTGACGTCATCGTCCGCTATCAAGGTGGAAACAATGCCGGCCATACAATTGTGGTCGAGGACACAACCTATAAATTCCACCTCATCCCTTCTGGTATTCTTCGCGAAGGAAAGACCTGTGTATTGGGAAGCGGCGTGGTTATCGATCCAGACAAGCTAATTAGCGAAATCGACAGCCTTATCGCACAAGGAGTAAGCGTTGCAGGCCTTAGACTATCGGACCAAGCTCATTTCATCCTGCCTACCCATAAGGAAATAGATCAAAGCCAAGAGGTACGTAAAGGATCCGCAAAAATAGGAACCACTGGACGCGGTATAGGGCCCGCCTATAGCGACAAGATAAGTAGAATGGGGATTCGACTAGCAGATCCTGCCTACCCGAAATCTCTAAAGCAAAAAGTAGAGCAACATTTTCGGGAACACAACGAGGCCCTCTCCCAGAGCGAATGGACGGTAGACTCCATCGTGGCCCATTTAGCGCAGGTGCATGCTCGCCTAGCGCCGCACATAACCAGTGGGCCACATCTAATCAATGATGCGCTTGAAGCCGGTAATCAAATTCTCTTCGAAGGGGCCCAAGGGACTCTATTAGATATAGATCACGGCACCTACCCCTTTGTGACGTCCTCCAACCCAACCGCCGGTGGAGCTTGCGCAACTTCCGGCGTAGGCCCAACCCAAATAGGCGCAGTATTGGGAATCGGCAAAGCGTACACCACTCGAGTCGGTTCCGGACCTTTTCCCACCGAGCTAAATGACGCTGTGGGCGAGAGTATCCGCCAAGCTGGCCACGAATTCGGGACAACAACTGGAAGGTCAAGGCGTTGCGGTTGGCTTGATCTAGTTGTTTTACGCTATGCAACCAGAATCAACGGATTAACGCACCTTGCCCTTACCAAGTTAGACGTTCTAGATGAGTTCGACAAATTACAGATCTGCACTGCATACAAAGTCAACGGCGTCGAAACCAAGAATTTTCCGACCGATGCAAATCTGCTCGACGTCATCGAGCCGGTTTATAAGGAGGTGCCTGGATGGAATTCAAAAACCTCAGAGGTCCGAAGCTGGGAAGAACTTCCTGCTGCCGCACAGAATTACGTTCAGCTCATTGAAGACTATCTCGGTATTCCAATCGCAATAGTAAGTGTAGGACCCAAACGCAGCGCCACGCTCACTCGCATTCCTGTTTGGGAAAAAGCCTGATACACTAGCATGCTTGTGCCGCCCATTCGGTCCTTTCAAGACACCCTCAAGCAGGCTCCACAGGTTCTTGTTCCCTTTCGCGATATTCAAAGCCAAGTCACACCCGAAGGCTTTTTCTTTGCTGAAAGTGAATCTGTCCTAGAGCGTGCACTTGCTAGTCCCTGGTTCGTCGAGACCATCGTAGGAACCCCAAGAAAAATAAGTAGATTAGTAAAACATGCTTCCGGGAAGAACTGCGTCTTTATCGAGGCTAACCAAGAGGAGTTAAATAATTGGGTTGGCTTTAACCTTCACCGCGGTTGCATTGGAAAAATCCCCATTCCCCATCCAGCCGTACCGCCTCCGCTCCTGCCTTCTAAGATTGTCGTCGCAGAGCACCTCTCCGATCCGGCCAATCTTGGAACGCTCTTGCGAAACGCTAGAGCCTTTGGCGCAGAACTCGTAGTTATCGATCATAAGGGTTCAACGCCCTACACCCGCAAAACAGCCCGTGCCTCTGCAGGTCACCTCTTTCACCAACCCTTTCTCCTATCGGATGCAAGAGAGTTTGTAAGAAAAGTCCGTCAATGTTCATCACACATAATCATAGGAGCCTCTCTTGAGTCCAACTGCACCCCACTGCCACTCTATGCCCCCCCTCCATCCTGGGTCCTCTGCTTGGGCAACGAAGGAGTAGGGCTATCGACGGCGATGCTAGAGTATTGCGACCACAAAATAACGGTCCCTATGGAGCATAATGTTGACTCCTTAAACGTTGGAGCCGCGACTGCCGTTATACTATACGGCCTAACTCAACATTCCTCTCCTTTCACCCCTTAACGCAAGAACCGACTAATAGCTTGGTGCATCACACTCAAGGCGCCAATTCATTTGGCTATAGGTATTCTGATTCGGTTAACAGAGCTAATCGTAACACCCTACCAGCCACCAATGTCCTTCGTCCCAATTATAGGTCAGGCGATAACAAGACTCATTGCTCAAATAAACATCGTATGCATCTAATCGAATTCCATCATTCATTTGCTCCTTACTGTGAGAGGTCCACCACTCAATCATGCGCCGATAAGGACCAGCAAAAGATAAAACCCGTCCATTAACCAATTTTGATTCAAGGTATTGAGGCACTCGATTATCCCACAAAACGTCACATGAAATAGGAGGACGAAAACGCCGTAATGCCTCAAAAAAAGGTCTATGGTCTTGGTCACTTACCCGCATTCGTTTGGACCAAACCCCAAAAGGCTCTAAAGAAAAAGAATCCTCTCGCCAAGAATCACTCGGGGTAGGTACTCCTACATTCTCAATGCCGCATATACCTTGCAGCTTAAGGAGCGTTGAACCAAGTCCTTCAATCCCACTGTTATCAGTATCAAAGAGACTCAATTGCTGGCGACATTCTTGCGTTTCGAAAGCCTTAATCGTGATTTTTTCGATATTCTTGAGAGGTCGAGCTTTATTCAATCGAAGCGCGAAAAGCATCGCAAGAAGTTGGACATCACGAGTAGGGCGAGCAGGCTTAATAATAACCGATATACCGTCATCCCAGCCTCTTCCCTCGTATGTCAGCCAAATCGCCAACTCAGCACAAAGTAATCCACGGCTCTCAATCCGCTTCATCAGCTGATTGGCTAATTCCTCTAAAAGATTAACCAAGACTCCCCGGTCACAAAGGGGCCCCATACATTCGTATTCAATCTTGTACTCGTCTCTACCGTCACCAATAGGAAGAGGCACCTCACACTCACTACCTCGAATAACCTCGCAGACCTCCAAGGCAGCTCTCCCTATCCGCTCACTAAGAGCCCGAGAAGGAAGCTCAAGTAACTCCCAAACCGTTCGAACCCCAAGACGCAAAAGTCTCGCCTGAACCCCCTTCAAAATATCAATATCAGAAATAGAAACAGTCTTCCAAAATCCATCGGGCGCTTGTTTGAGAGAAAAATAGCCGCAGGCAGCATAAAGACGAGCTAGTTTTTGCGTCGGAGCAAGACCAATGGTTGCCTTAAAACCATTGTTAGAGACCTCTTCTAGCAAGTTCTCGGCAACTTCCTCTAAATCGCCCAAGAGACTCTCAAGTCCTCTAAGATCTAATTCCAAATACACTTGGTCATTCGCTTCGCTGACCTTAAACCGCGGTGAAAAACTCAAAGCAATCTGCCTCAAAGATTC
>CAXGXL010000310.1:0-5110 GCA_964013555.1 uncultured bacterium | reverse complement strand
CGGCATCGGTGATAAAAGCCGTCCCCTGCGGAAGAATTCTCTCGTCCGCCGTTTGCACATGGGTGTGCGTACCAAAAACCCCCGCAACTCGCCCGTCCAAATGCCATCCAAGAGCTTGCTTTTCACTGGTCGCCTCTGCATGGAAATCCACGATAATCGCGTTTACGTCCTGCATTTCTTCCACTAACCTGTCCACCACCATGAAAGGGCAATCGAGATTGCGCATAAAAACCCGGCCTTCAACCTGAATGACCCCCAAAGTACGCCCCGAGTCAAGGGTATGGACCGTCGCTCCGGCTCCCGGCGCTTTAGGGTAGTTCGCGGGCCGAATCAAACGACTGTTCTCCTTAATAAAGGGCACTATTTCCTTATAACGCCAGATATGATTGCCTCCGGTGAGAATATCAACACCCCCCTCCAAAAAACCACTCGCAAGTTCTGGGGTTACGCCCTTTCCCGCGGCAGCATTCTCACAATTGGCGACAACGACGTCCAGTTCATGCTCTGCCCGCAACTTTGGCACCAACTCATGAACCGCCGATCTTCCAGAGCTGCCGTAGATATCTCCGATAAACAAAACTCGCATCCGGGCCTTCTAACACGGTGAATAGGACCTCGCTACTACCGAACGCGTCAAAAACGCCCCCACTCCCGCTCCGTTTATCGGTCGTTTCTACTTTGACTGCCCTCGAATTTCCGTTAAGTACCCATCGCCCGCCCAAGCTGGTACCAATTCGATAACATAGGACCCCAAAATGAGTATTCTAGCCGTTGGAACCGTAGCCTTTGATTGCGTTGAAACCCCCCATGGAAAAAAAGAAGATATTCTAGGTGGTTCAGTTAGTTTTCTAGGGGTTGCCGCTTCGTATTTCACCCAAGTTAGAATGGTCGCGGTCGTAGGGGACGACTTTCCCGAAGCCCATCTTGACTTCTTCCGCAGTCGAAACATCGATACAGATGGGGTCAATCGACTGCCTGGCAAGACCTTTCGGTGGAAAGGCCACTATCTCGACGATATTAACGTCGCCCAAACCCTTGAAACCCAGCTAAACGTGCTGGAGGGTTTTGATCCCAACCTCGCCCCCCACTACCGCGACTCTAAATACGTCGTTCTCGGAAACATAGATCCGATACTCCAAAGCCAGGTCGTTGCTCAGGTCAAAAACCCTGAGCTGGTAGCCTGTGACACCATGAACTTTTGGATAGAGGGAGCGAATTCAGCTCTACTGAAGACCATTGAGAAGGTCGACCTTCTCTCAATCAATGATGGCGAAGCACGATTGCTCTCAGGAAAAGACAACCTCACCCAAGCCGCGGCAGAAATCCGTAAAATGGGTCCCAAAATTCTGGTAATTAAACGAGGTGAACACGGAGCCCTCGTTTTTCACAACGACGAAATATTCGCCGCTCCCGCGTTCCCACTCGACGTGGTCAAAGATCCAACAGGGGCCGGAGACTCCTTTGCAGGTGGCATGCTTGGCTTTCTGGCTCAGCAAGGAAATCTTGACTCCACCACCCTGCGCCAAGCAGTGATCGTGGGCAGTACCCTCGCGTCCTTCGCTGTTCAGGACTTTAGCCTCGACCGCTTTAGGACTCTAACTCATGCCGATATCCAATCTCGATTTAAGGCATTCCATCAGTTAACTCAGTTCTCAGCTGAAGGGGTCTAGACCACTGCACTCTAGTCGGGCCCACGGTTGGGCGGGCGAGTAAACTAGACATCGTTCCAAACTCTTTTGTGAGCCATCACTTTATTAAATAGGTATCGACTTTCCGCTGCCTAACGATAAAATCACCCGTTTGCCACGTTAAGAAAAAGACCGGATAGGGGTAGGTGTATAATTTAAACGATTCTAAAGTGGTCTTTAAGCACGCAGCGCCGAACCCGAGAAAAGTCAAGGGCGGTCGTCAGACCTTCTCCTGTCGGACTCGCAATTGTAAATGACGTGTATCCCTCGCCCCCAAATCCCAAACCAGCATACGTGGGTGCATTCTTCGTAAAGATGGACGTGTTGATGGCACATGCCATGGCATGCAGGTTATCGATATTTTTTGACCACATAGCAGCAGTGTGGCCGTTCCCGTGTTCGCAACGAACCGCACAAGCAATTGCTTCGCGGACATTGGGCACGCGCACCAATCCAGTAATTGGCATTAACAATTCAGTCTGCACAAAGGGGTGCGACTCCGAAACTTCACCGTAAGCGACGAGCGTTCCCTTCGGGGCACGAACCCCAGCCGCAGCTAAAATCTTCGAAGCATCCTTACCCACCCATTTTTTGTTCGGGTACCCCTTGCCGTCAATCACCACTTTCTCCACTGCGGCAACCTCCCGAGAGTTCAACTCGTAGGCCCCAGAGCGATTCAAATGAGCTTTCAACTCATCGGCAATGCTTGCCACCGCTATTATTTCTTTTTCTGCGGTGCAAACGATATTGTTGTCTAATGATATCCCCTTAACAATTCCGTCCGCTGCCGCCATCAAATCGGCAGTCTCATCGACCACCACTGGCGGATTGCCGGGGCCGCCGGCAATCACCTTCTTGCCTGATTGCATGGCGGCTTGCACAACCCCAGGACCACCGGTCACCACTAAAAGACGGACATCTTTATGACTCATCAACGCCTGCGCAGAATCAATGGTAGGCTCCGCCGTACAAGTCATCAAGTTCGGCGGGCCCCCCGCTCTAACGATGGCTTCATTGATACGCTCAACCGCAAAAGCACAAACCTTTTTAGCCCCGGGGTGCGGGTTAAATACCACGGCATTTCCCGCTGCGATCATTCCAATTCCGTTGCAAATAATGGTCTCGGTGGGATTGGTGGTGGGAGTAATCGCCCCGATAACGCCGTACGGAGCATATTCTTCTAGCATCAATCCATGATCACCTGTCGTAGCACTTGGCTTAAGAATCTCGGGCCCCGGGGTTTTATCTATCACCAACTTATTCTTGATCAGTTTTTGGTCGTATCGACCTAGCCCCGTCTCTTCCACCGCATCGCGGCTGAATCGTTCAACATGGGTTAAACACTCTTTGCGTATCTCCTCAATCACTCGAAACCGGGTTTCCAGGCTCTTTTGGCAAAAATCAGAAAATGCTGCTTTAGCAGCAGCAACCGCCGAATCAATATCCTTAAAAACACCGTTTCGACCTCCCCGGCCGCCCCTCGCCAAAAACCCCGACGCCACCGCCTGCCCCTTGGATTGTTCCCCTAAAGACGAGTTCCGGGACTCTACCCTTGTCGGACTACAACCTAATGGAGGAGCTACCGGCGCTACAGGAAGGGCGCCACTCGTGTCGTCGCTCAACCGACCAACGACTCTTTCCACAATCGAAGCTATCTTATCTTCAGATAGATAGGGCATGATTGAACCTCACTCTCCCAAAAAAGCGATAAGCATTCTCACCAAAGAAGGGAGCCGCCAACAACTCTAATGCCGACTAGTCAGCGACTTTGTGATAAAGCCTGGCACTGCCCGCATCCACCAAATCAACAATCGCCATCACCGTTGCATCCACCGGACGATCTTTAGTGACCATTGTTTGCCGGGCCGAGCTACCTGACGCGTAGAGCACAACATCTCCCACACCAGCGCCTACAGCGTCCACAGCTACCACGAAACCCTCCTCCCCTTCGCCTTCAGGCGACGCATTCTGAAGAAGTAGCATCTTCAAGCCTTCTAGCTCGGCCTCTTTTCTCGTGGCGACTACCGTTCCTATAACTCGCGCAATAAGCAAGGCCTATTCTCCAGCCGAATTTCGGCCCAATGGCAATACACCATCGAGATTCTCGTGCGGACGTGGAATAACATGCACGCTAACGAGCTCCCCAACGCGTTCTGCCGCCCGCGCTCCTGCATCTGTAGCGGCCTTCACAGCCGCGACATCACCGCGCACAATAGCGGTCACAAATCCACCGCCAATTCTCTCATGCCCTACCAACTCTACCCGAGCTGCTTTAACCATCGCGTCGGAAGCTTCCACCATTCCCACAAAGCCTCTGGTTTCAATCATTCCCAATGCATCTGCCATGGCATCCTCGTTTCTCTTTTCTTGTGTACAAAAAGGTAAACTACAAAGCCTACCCAAACTAACTCATCTTCGACTCTTAACTATGAAATGGGCTTACCCGATATCGAATCCAACACGGCATTTGCTGCCTCAGATGCCGCATCCACTTCGGCCTCGCTTCCGCTCATGTATAATCTTCCAAATGCGCCAAACGGGGTGCATTCCAAGAGCTTAACATTGGCTGCTTTCTCCGCTTCATTGGCCGCTAATGTAATGTAGGCTGCAGGCTGCGTCTCGACAATAAGGAGAGACTCGCCCGGTGTAATCATTGAACCGAAACGAATTTTATTCACACATTGAGCATGATCGGGCTCGATGGACCGAATAATTTGATTCGTCACAAGCTTAGGCTTCAACCTATCTTCAACGGTATTGTTCAATTCATCCAAAATAGCGTCCCCCGCTGAATGAACTTCACCCTTGTCCTCACTGTGAAGCATCACCATCCCAAAGGCACGCTCTACCACGATAGTTGCAGGATGAACCCGAGTCGCCTTGAGCGCTCGGTCCAAAAGCCGATGAATCGCCATCCCCGGAGCGATCTCAACAAAAAGCGCTGCTTCATACGGCACGGGCCAAAAGCCCCGACATGTCGAGCATATATGCCCCGTTAATTGCGGCTGTAAGGAATCTAGAAACGCGTAGGTTCTCAAGGAAACACTCATAAACATCAACCATTTTTTGGGGGTTAAAAAAGTCCCACCAGCTCAGCCGAAAACCCCATTCAGAGCATCTTCCGAGCTTTTGAAATTACGAAGGGTCTATATCCAATCCGCCCCAACGAAACAACCCAGCAACAACAGCCTCTGCAATAAATTAGTTCCACCAAGTGTAAAATGCTCGTTTCCGTTGGCCTGAGCCTCGCCGACAAAAGCCCAAGGCTCAAAAAACGCCACTGAGGCCCAAAGCTCCTCCCTCGGCCGTAACGACCGGAACCAGGCTCAACTCACTTTGGGTCTTTTTCCTATAAAAATAAGGAATAGAAATCCCCAGACTTGCACCAAGAAACAACCCCGCTAGTACATCACTGTAAAAGT
>CAXGXL010000309.1:0-5111 GCA_964013555.1 uncultured bacterium | reverse complement strand
ATCGAATCGAGCTTTCGGAATGCGAGTGACGGCATCCCTACCCTCTTTTAGGAGGGTCCAAAGTTCTTCCGGTGACCGAACCCCTCCGGGAAATCGACACGCCATCGAAACCACCGCAATGGGTTCGGCTCTCGATTTCTCCGCTTCGGCTTTTAGCCGCTCAATTTTCTGCATTGCGGCCGTTAAGGCCTGCCGAAAATCGGTTTTGGGTTCCTTGTCACTCATCAGTCGAAACTAATCCTCAATCAATTGCATCGCTTGACGCAGTAATTCTTCATCATCCAATTCATCGTAATTCATTTCTTCGTCCGTCTCCCCAGTGTCAGTCTCCTTCATTCCCAGTAGCCGGGGCAAAAGTCCCGACGAACGCAATTGTTCTAGCGAGAGGCTCTGCAAAACCTCTCGTAGGTCATCATCAGAAATTTCCACGGCCCCCTCAGGCTCACCATCGAGTTCCAACGCTTCACCCAGGTGAGTCGCAATGGCCAAGCAATGAGGAAAATCGAAAACCAAGGTGGCCGGCAGTTGAACCCCAGATAGGGAAACCAATCGATTGCGCAACTCAAGAGCCATCAAAGAATCCAGCCCCAACTCTTTCAAAGAAAGGGTAGGCTTTACCGCAAGTGGCCCGGCCAACCCGAGAACTTGCGCAACAACTGCGCGAACCGACTCTAAAAGAGCGCCTTGTCTCTCCCCTATTGGCATCCTTTCAAGCCGTGCTTGTAGCCCTGCAGCTAACTCGGTTGACTTTGATACACTTGCCCACTCACTCAAAAGTGGGGGCAAGTTTTCTCTTTGGGCCATTGTAGTTGGGTCCAATGCCGCCGCCACAACAGCCGAGCTATCGCCCAGGGCACACGCTTCGAGTACCCGCAATCCATCGGCGAGATTCAACTCGCCCACCCCTTGGGCGCGCATTCGATCTCGGTCCGCATCGCTTACGGATGACGCCATCCCTGCACCAGCCCAAGGCCCCCAAGCAATGGAGGTCCCAACCAAGCCCCGTGCCCGGCGATAGCTTGCCAAGGCGTCCAAGAAACTATTCGCCGCTGCGTAATTAGCCTGGCCCACAGCTCCCACCACGGATGCGATAGACGAAAAGAAAACGCAGAAATCGAGCTTTGCATCAGACGTAAGGGTGTGAAGATTCCAGGCCCCCATGACTTTCGGGCGAAGAACGGTACTCAACTGGTCTTCACTCATCGATGCGAGGATACCATCGGACAAAACCCCAGCCGCATGAATAACCCCGCGCAAGGGTTTATCGGCAGGAACGGCCTCCAGCGCCATCTTCAAAGAGCTAAAGTCCGCAACGTCGCACGCCACAACTTCAATGCTTCCGCCCATCTCTTCAATGCTCGCAACAAACTCGTCCGCCCCCAAAGACTCCATTCCCCGGCGCGACGTAAGAATCAAATGCCCAACCTCATGGTCTTGGGCCAACCACCTCGTCACCTCTTTGCCAAGAGCGCCCAACCCTCCGGTGATCAAAACCGTCCCCGACTCACGCAACAAACCCTCGTCGCTCTGAGGCAGGGCAACCACCTTTCCCACATGCTTGGCCTGGGCCATCAACCGAAATGCCGTTGAAATGCGCTTCATTGGATAAGTGCGGGTGGGCAATGGCGTGAGCACCTTGGATTCGAAGAGCTCACGAAGCTTCACCAAGATCTCTTGAATGCGGTCCGGGCCTGCGTCTAGCAATTCAAACGGGTGATACTCGATACCGGGGTGATTTTGCGAAACCCACTCACTTTCGCGAATATCGGTTTTGCCCATTTCCAAGAAACGACCGCCTCTTTCAAGCAACGTAAAATTGGCATCGACAAATTCTCTCGCTAGAGCATTGAGCACAACGTCCATTTTGGGAAAAGAATTCTGGAATTCCACGGTTCTAGATGAGGCAATCTGACTCGACTTCAAACCCATCCCCTCGAGCACCGACCACTTCGGCCTGCTAGCGGTGCCGTAGATCGTGGCTTTGTGCCACTTTGCCAATTGCACCGCAGCCATTCCAACTCCCCCCGCAGCGGCATGAATCAAAACCCTCTCTTTGGGCTTGAGTTTTCCTAAATCAAAAAGTGCATAATACGCCGTCAAGAACACCAAAGGCACACTCGCAGCCTCTTCGAAGCTCATCCCATGGGGTATACCAATCAAAAATCGAGCGTCCGCGGTTGTCATGGAGGCAAATGTGGAATCCGCCAGACCCAAGACCCCATCTCCCGGCTTGAGGCTCGTCACATCCGGTGCCACTTCAGTGACCACCCCGGCAAGCTCCAAACCTAACCACGGCGTCTCCACCATTCCCAACACATTCAGCACGTCTCTAAAGTTTATGCCGGTAGCTTCGACGCGCAGACGAACATGGCCTGGCTTTAGGGGAGCTTGTGCAATTGAGCTTATCTTCAATCGGTCCAACCGCCCTTTCTGAGCAATGTCCACCCGCCAGGGTCCCTTCGCAGGAAATTGAAGCAAATCACCCGAAGCCCGCACAAGACGCGGCGCCAAAAACCCGCCTTCTCTAATTGCAAGCTCAGGTTCAAAAATGCCTTGAATTGCCTCTTTCAAGGCGCCCACTCCATCGACACTCTTGAACTTCCAGTCGGGGTTTTCGCTTCTCGCACTTCGCGCCATGCCCCACAGTGCGCTGGACGCGATTCCCTCCACCTCATCCCCCTCCACGGCGGCAAGGGCGTTGAAGGTCAGCCACACTAGAGGTATCGAGCCGTCGTAGGATTGTAATTGGAGCATTCCTGCTTTGCAGCGCTCTTCAACGGCCTCCGCACTCATGGTTTCATCGGTCCAAACACATAGTATGCCATCGAGAGTCTGCTCTTGAGCTTCTCGAAACGTGCTCAAAGGCACAATCTCGATGGCAGCCTCTGCCAACTCCCTGCGGACAACGGAAATATCTCCCCACACTCCCCAGCGCACTTTCGTAGCGTCGAGTTCAAGCTCAATGGGCCTCCAGCTAACATCGAATTGAAGGTGCGATGTACTGCTACCCAAGGCTTTACGAAGCGAGGTCAGACTCGCCCGCTTCAACTGCAACCCCTTCAATCGCCCTCGGGCCTCTCCGTTCGTGTCGTAGAAGGTTAGATTCGCCCGTTGTACTTCGTCCGTAAAATGAAGGTCTTCAATGTGGACCCAAAGTTCAGATGCTCCGCGAAGATCCAGCTCAAGCCGCTCCAGCCCGAATGGTAAGAAGAGATCTGCCCCAGCCCTCTCTTCTTGCATCGCTAGCCCTACCCCATGAAATGCCGCATCCAATAAGGCGGGGTGAATGGCGTAGGATTCGGCACGGGCATCACCTGGAATTTCGAGGCGACACCACATTCCATCGCCGGCCCTCCAGCTTTCTTTGAGCCCTTGAAAAGTCTCGCCGTAGCGCAATCCTTTCGAATCTAAAGTTGCGTAAAAAGTATCCAAGGCCAGTCTCTTCGACCCTGCGGGAGGACAAAGAGCATCCGGCAAAACCAAAGGTACGTCCGGTGCGACAATCGCTTGGGCATGCAAGGTCCAGGATTCTTGAGTCTCGGCTAGTCGGCTGTAGATCCGGACGGAACCATCCGAGCTGCGCTGAAGCTGCAATTCGACGCGCTGCCCTGAAAAAAGACCGAGCGGAGAGGCGATAACCAATTCTTCAATGGCGCATGACTGAGTGGCGCTAAGCATCATGTCCATGAAGGCTGCACCAGGAATCAAAACTTGCTCCATAACCTGATGTTCCTCGATCCAATTAGTTGAGCGCGTAGAAAGCTCCGAGGTATGCGCTACGAAACTGCTCTCGGCGAATGAATGAGCAGGTCCCAATAGCGGATGCTCGGACCCTCGACTGCGCGACCTTGCCCCCCCTTGGTCAAGCCAGTAGCGTTTGCGCTGAAAGGCATAGGTGGGAAGAGACGCAATCTGGCCGGCCTCAAAGATTTGACTCCAATTCAAATGGGCCCCCCCCACATGCAGCGTGGCTAATGCTTCAATTAGCGCCTGAATTTCTCCGCGACTTCCATGGGAAGAGACAAACTTCGCCTCAGTGCCATCTAGAATCAATGCCCCCAAGCCACAGAGAACTCCTTGAGGACCGCATTCAACGAAAACATCGATCCCTTCGTCGGCAAGGGCCTTCATCCCGTCCACAAATCGGACCGGATTGCGAACTTGCTCTGCCCAAAACTCAGGAGATGCTAACTCCTTTTGGGATGCAATTCTTCCATGAAGATTGGTTATAAGGGGAATACGCGGCGCATTGAAGGTGCACGTGGCAGCTACCGCTTTGAACTCTTCAAGCATGGGTTCCATATGAACGCTGTGAAAGGCATGTGAGACCGTCAACTCTTTGGTTTTGACCCCCTCGTTTTCAAAATGCGCCATGACTTTTCGAAGAGCGTCCGAGTCCCCGCTGATCACCGTTTGAAATGGACTATTTAAGGCCGCTATTCCCACGTCTCCTTGAACGCTCTTCAAAATGGGAAGAACCACTTCTTCGCCAGCCTGAATGGAAGCCATGCAACCGTGACTTGGGCAGCCCTGCATGAGCCGCCCCCGGGCACACACCAATTTGGCAGCATCCTCTAGGTTCAATACGCCAGCAATATAGGCCGCGCTTAGTTCCCCGATGGAATGGCCCATCACTCTCTCGGGCTCAATTCCCCACTTCATCCAAAGTCTTGCTAGTGAAACTTCAAAGGCAAAAAGAGCGGGCTGAGTGTACTTTGTCTCATGAATCAGCGCCGCATCATCGGAATTCGAGTCGGCGAATAAAACGGAAGTCAAGGAGCGGTCGAGATGAGGATCCAGCGCAGTACAAACCTCCTCTAAAATTTCCCTAAATGCTCCACAAGCGTTGGCCAGCTCCTGCCCCATTCCAACAAGTTGACTTCCTTGCCCCGTGAATAAGAAAGCAATGGACTGAGGGCCTTCTCGATGCCCGCGAATCACACGACAAGCACCATCGCCTTCGCCTAGGTGGCGCAAGCTTGGTCGCATTGATTCAAAACTCTCCGCAAGAATCGCCACCCGAGAATCAAAATGCGTTCTCCCCGCGGCAGCGGTGTAAAGCAAATCATTCCAGACCACCGCATCCCCAGAACTCTCCCATAATTGTGCCT
>CAXGXL010000308.1:0-5118 GCA_964013555.1 uncultured bacterium | reverse complement strand
CCACTTTTCACTACTCATATCTCTTCTGGGTTTTTTTCGCAGGTTGCCCTTGCCGTGGCGAATGTAGAAGTCGGCCCCAACTTGATAGGCCTCTATACTGGAGTGTGGGGTTTGAAAACGGACGTGGAAGTTGCCGAGAGAATCTTCAGATGCAGTGTATTGATTGCTTTGCTCAATGGTCTCTTCATTTTGGGTGAAAGAAAATGAGGCTTCTGCGTTGAATTGAAGTGAACCCAAACGCGCGACGGCTTCTCCAAATGACATTGCCAAAACTCGGCTTTGGAGAGCAGGCTCAGAGTGGATATTAGCGATGGAGAAGGGGGTCGTATCGAATTGGGCTTGGCCTGGCTTGAATGCAGAGGATGTTCGATCTGAGGTTGAACAGCCGCCAAAAACTAGGAGAATACTGACAAATAAGGTTACTAGGTAGGTCGTTGGATGCAGTGCGGCAATTAGTTTCATGCGGGTCTTATAGCCTAGAGATCGTCTGGCAGCCTAGAAATAAAGAACAAAAAATGTTTAGATTGAGGCAGTTAGCCCTTTTTGAGGCTTTTGGCATCGGTGTTGGGGTAGATCTATTGCAGGCATTTCCTTGCGTGAGCGGTTGTAGCGTATTAATTTAAGAAAAATCGCTTAGTTAGCGTTACTATGCTGGTGTAAACCTTTGGGTTCGCATGGGTTCTCGTCAGTTGGTACTAATATTGTATTCGGAGCTACTTCTTGAAAAACACGAAAATTACCTCCCTTTGGTCCTTATTAGTCGCTTTGTGTGTGGGAGCCGGTGCCTATTGGGTATGGACGGTAGACCATCAAGAATCCCCGCAAGGCGAGACGGCGGTGGCTGCTACTGGACTTTTGCATCGAGGAGTTTATGAGAGTGCGCTTGGTTCGTATGACTTGGGAGCTCATCAAACTCTTAGCCGCGTGATTTTACTTATAAGGGAGAATTACGTCGAGCCCGAACGGGTGAATCCTTACGAGATGTTTTTGGCGGCGCTGGACTACATCGAGAAGACGGTTCCCGAGGTGATAGTTGATACCCGACCGGCACCGCAATTTATTTCAATTTCAGTTGGAGATGCAAAGCGCGAATTTGAAGTAGGTGGGCTCGACCAGTTGTGGGAAGTTACAATGGCATTGCGGGATATTTTTCGCTTCATGCAGGGCCATTTGATCGGGAGCACAGAGCTGCGCGATATTGAGTATGCTGCGATCAACGGAATGCTTTCGACTTTAGATCCCCATTCAGTATTACTAAAGCCGGAGAGTTTCGATGAGGTGAAGCTATCGACGAAGGGCGAATTTGGTGGATTGGGGATTGTGATTTCGATTCGGGATGGACAGTTGACCATCATGTCTCCGATTGAAGGCACTCCTGCAACCCGAGCTGGCTTGAGAGCAAAAGATGTCATAGCTCGCATAGGTCAAGAGAGTACAGTCAATATGAGCCTTGAGGAGGCCGTAAACCGGCTTCGTGGTAAACCTGGCTCCAAAGTAGATATTTGGGTTACGCGAAAACCGTGGCCTGAGCCGCGCAAATTTCAGTTGACCCGGGACATTATTAAAATCGAGAGCGTTACGAGTGAATTACTGGCCGACGGAATTGGTTATATTCGAATAAAGAGTTTTCAAGGAAATACGTTCGGCGATTTGCATGGCCATCTCGAGAAACTCCGCGGGCAATTGAACGCGCAACTTAATGGGCTCATTCTCGATTTTCGCAACAATCCGGGTGGTCTTTTGGATCAAGCAATTCTGATCTCGGATCGATTTATCGATAAAGGAGCTTTGGTAATTACGGTGGGCGAAGGGAGCCGAAAGCGAGACGTTAAGTCAGCTCATTTGGCCGGGACAGAAACTGAATACCCCATTGCTGTTTTGGTGAATGCAGGTAGCGCATCTGCTTCCGAAATTGTTGCAGGGGCTCTTAAGAATCACGATCGAGCCACGATCATTGGTCAACCTACTTTTGGAAAAGGATCGGTTCAAGTGCTCTACGATTTCAAGGACCGCTCGGCCTTGAAGTTGACTATCGCCCAATACCTAACTCCGGGAGACGTTTCGATCCAGTCTGTCGGAATTCATCCAGATATTGAGTTGATCCCAGGCACTATTGAAAAAGACGGCATTCATCTATTCTCTAATGATTTATCGCCACGAGAAAAGGATCTTAAGAAGCACTTAAATCGTGTTGAAGAACGTGAGCAATTGGTCTCGACTGCGAAATATCGGTTGGTACATTTGCTGAAGTCAGAAGATGAGACCGATAAGGCTCAACCAGTTGCGGTCGATAAGTTTCGAAGTGACTTTGAGATAGAATTTGCGCAATCACTCTTGGCTTCCTCCAAAGGAATTCGTCGGAGTTCTGTTATGAAGGCGGGTACGAAGACCATCGAGTTGGCGGCTAAAGAACAATCGGCTCATATTACGGAGCGCTTTAAGGCCCTAGGTGTAGATTGGAGAGAAGATCCGGAGAAAGCAAAAGGGGGCCAAGCTGAGGCATCCCTTGCTTTAGTCAAGAGCAAAGGACCTGTTAAAGCTGGGGATAAAATTACATTTAAGGCGACGGTCAAGAACACAGGAACGCAACCTTTGTATCGGGTTTTTGGTACGACGGAATGCGAGAACCCATTCTTTAAGAATCTTGAGTTTGTGTTTGGCTATCTGGAACCAGGAGCATCTAGATCTTGGGAAGTGGATGTAAAGTTGCCTCGCGGAATCAGTTCTCGTTTAGATGGAGTTACGCTATCTATAGCGAACCAGGAGAATAGTCTTAGTGACGTCGTGGCGACGGCGTTAGTGAATATCAAGCAGGAACTTAAGCCTCGTTTTGCTATCAGTTACCAAGTTGATGATTCGTCGAGCGGAAATGGTGACGGTTTGTTACAGGTGGGGGAGGAAGTTGGCTTAAGGGTGCAGGTTACTAATCTTGGGGAAGGTCCCGCATCGGAAGTGATGCTTACAGCCAAGAACATCACAGGTCCGGAGCTCTTTTTGGGTGTGGGAAGAGCTCAGTTGGAAGGAATTGGAAAAGGTTCGGCAAAGCAGGGCATGCTTCAATTTATGCTACGAGAACCAGTCGACAAGGTAAAATTGCGTATTAACGTATGGGACACAGAGCTCGGTGCGTCGTTCGCTGACGAGATCGAGGTTCCGGTTTTGAAGGCGGTAAGTGGTAGTAAAAAGAGAAAGACCATTCGAATACGCTCAGGAGCTAAGGTGCCGGTATACAGCGGGGTTTCGTCGGATTCACCGATTATCGCTTATGCCAAACCTGGGGTGGCGCTGAGAAGTGATATGGTGTTTTCGAATGGTTGGAGAAGGGTGCGCCTCGAAAAATTGGTTTTGACTGGTGGGGAAAAGGGAAAAAAGAAAAAGGAGCCTGCGAAATGGATTTTTGGCTACGTCCAAGGGTTTGACTCGGTGGTTCTAAAGAAGCGTAGGAAACCGACTCGTCGAGGATTTACCATGAATGCCGGTCAAGCCGCGCCCTTTGTCGATTTGTTGGATGTGGGATTGCACGTTAAAGGAGAATCGGTTCGCCTCAAAGGATTTGTTGGAGATGAATCGGGTCTCAAAGATCTCTATGTTTTTGTGAATGATGCGAAGGTGCACTATCAGCCCTTATCCCTTGGTGAGAGGGAACAAAATGAGAATGGGCATTTTGTTGTTCCTTTGGATATCCAACTTCCCTTAGAGGCGGGTTCCAATACCGTTAACATTGTCGTTCGAGAGAACGAAACCTTGGTATCCCGAAAGAGTATCGGGTTTTATCGAGGAAAGATGAATGTCGCTTCTAATGATATTCCTGTCGAGAAACCAGCTTTGCCTTAGGGGATGACCCACAGAGGATATTGGGTTCTTTTTTTTGTGATAAGGCCTCTACTCTTTTCTTGTGGAACCTAGGGTGATAGTGTCTGCCTTATTGTGAAAGGTTTTGTTTTAGCAGCTGGGCTCGGGACGCGGCTTTTGCCGATTACGAATTCTATTCCCAAGCCACTTGTGCCGGTTGGGCGTATTCCGTTGATAGGGTATGCGTTGAGGCTCTTGTCCCATTGTGGCATTAAAGACGTTATTGTAAATACCCACCATTTGAGTCTCGAATTGGAATCAGCCCTTGGTAGCGGCGAACAATTTGGTGTTTCGATTGTTTATAGCAGAGAAGAAGAGATTTTAGGAACAGGGGGGGGGCTAAAGCGAATGCATCACCTCCTCGAAGACGACACCTTTGTAGTTGTTAATTCAGATATTCTTATTGATTTGGACCTTAAGAGAGTTATTGATTTTCATCGGCACAATGGGTGCTTGGCGACGATGGTGTTGAGAGAGCATCCAAAGGAGGATGTTTTTGGCGGAATTGAAGTCAATGACGCTGGAAGGATTCGACGGATCTTGGGCCAAGGTCATGATGAACAAGATCTTCGTTCGTTGATGTTCACAGGGGTTCATGTTCTTGAACCTCGTTTTTTGGAGTACATTCCGCCAGATGTTGAGACTTGCGTTAATCGATACGCTTATATGAAAGCACTTTCGAATGATGAAAAACTCTACGGCTTTGTAACAGATGGCTATTGGGCCGATGCGGGCACTCCTCAGCGCTACTTGCAGGCTAATTTTGATGCGCTCGATCAGGCGATGTTGCTTGGCCATGCTGATGCTCTTGAGGGTTATGCCCTTGCGCCGGAGAAATCTGGAGTTGAGTTGGTGAGGATGGGCGAAGATGTGCAATTGGGAGATGATGTAACGTTGGTACCTCCGGTCGTTTTAGGGGATGGAGTTCGGATAGGTGACAAGTCTACTCTGGGGCCTTACTGCGTGGTGGGAAACCGGGTTCAAATCGGCCGGGAATCTCATTTGTCTCGTTGTGTTGTAATGGACGGGACTCGACTTGATGCTGGAGAGCAATTGTCGCGAATGATTCTCTCGAAGAAAGCTCGGGTAGCTGCTTAGTTTTGGGGTGCCCTTAGAGGTACCGATATAGTCGATACCAGCGCTTGTTTACTAACGCTTCAAGAGTAGCGCATTCTTATTGAATGATGTCACGAATGGAGACGAAAATCATCAGCCCGAAGAGGAGGATGAAACCGATTCCGTTGAGTATCAACTCGAATCGTTGAG
>CAXGXL010000307.1:0-5138 GCA_964013555.1 uncultured bacterium | reverse complement strand
GGCCGACCCTTTTTTGTCTTTGGTGCAAACGAAGAGTCGATTTTTTGTGGGGGCCCCTCGCCATCTTATTGAACCATGCAAGCACGATTGAGCAAATTTTCCGGAAAACCACGTCGGACCCCGAGTCGGGTAGGCGGTTTTCTTCCCGGTTGAATCATAGAGGGTGTTGGGAGTGGCGTGGTAGAGGGTTTTTCCAGCAGGAAGAGAATAGACTTGCACCCTATCTGTTGAACTATATGTCCCTAGACTTGGTAATTGCACGCCAAAGACATCGGCTCTTGCCGGCCCATTTGCGATTCCCGGCAAGGCATTTGCGGCACTTTTGCTCTTACGAATATAGGTAGCAAGCCGTTGCGCAATTTTGAATTGCTCATTTAAACAAGCCTGTATTTCTTTATCTCCTACTCTCGAGGTACCAGAAAAATCAGAGAGGCGCAGCGAAGAACATTGAGTCGCTAAGAACTGGCTACATACATTGACGAAGTCTTCAAAGCTCATCCAAGCTCGAGGAGCATAGGACTTGTGAAAGCCTCGGCAGAGGGTCTCTGCCATGGCCACGTCACCTTGAGCCAGAGGGCTGCATTGTCGCAATTTGACGAATCCGGGGGGAGGCGCGGGTGGGGGAGGGACATGAGACGTCGACAACATAAACCCTATCAGGGCAATTGCTATTACCATGTTGAATGCTCTCATCGATGAGCCACTGATGTCCAATGATATTCAGTTCTTGTGCATCTCTGACAAAATCCGGGTGGTGACTCATTAAGTTCCTAATTTGACTTAGTTTTTTTTCTCTGGGCTTAGCCGAGAACGGTAGCCCTCCCGAGGGAGTTCTTTTGAATTGGGAGCAACAGACTCCCAATTACAAACGATAATGGACATGGATGAAAAAGTCCCGCCAACAGGAGCTACCATGATGATCAGGCCTTCTTCTTTTAGCCCAGAGTTTCAAGACTCTTCCAATGCCTTGAACCTATCAATCCCCCCCCAATCAGAAGAAATTGGTGGCGAATCGTTTCCTCAGCAAAGAGACACCATCATTTCGACCGGGCGTCGTTCCATAACCCCAAAGCCTACAAGAATGAGGCTTCCTTTAGATCCTCTAACGAATCAACCAATAAGCGATCCCGTTATTGCGCCTAACGGACTAACCTATTCAAAGCAATCGTTATTGGTGGCTTTGGCCGAAAATGACCACCGACTAGCTGGTTGCCGGGCACCGGTGGTTTCAGAGGAGCTCTACGTAGATAGAGCCATGCGAACCAGAATTGACCTACATGAAAAGGGAGACGACCCTTTAAAGTGTGGGGATGCTTTTACCTGCCCAATTACGCTTGATGCATACAAGGACCCAGTCGTGGCTTCGGATGGATATACCTACGACCTTAACGAGCTCCGTCGAGAATTTGCTCGTTCGGGAATCTCTCCTATGACCCGCCAGCCTCTGCAGCCCTATGGCTATCGAAATCGAGCTCTGGCCCAATTGATTAAAGAGCAAAGCAACATGTCTCAGGCTCCAGGGGCCGGGTTATCTACCAAAGTAAGTTTAGAGACTCCTCTTACCATGAAACAAGCTGTACAAAAAGCTAGGGATACCTTAGAGGACATGGTTAGGGCTGAAATTGAACAAAGCCTTATAGTAAGAATTACGGCAGCAACAGGGTATTGTGGAGGGGCTGCTACACTTGGTTATTTGGGAGCTGTATATGCAGGGGGGCCAGGCGGTATGATCTTGGGGTCCATTATTGGTGCTGCAACGGGAGGGGGAATTGCACTCGGGGCAGGAGTCGTATTAGACCGGACGTACAGGGCTTGTCGCTCAGTTTTGGGCGGGCCTTGGGAGTGAGGCAAAACGCCATCTCTTGAGTGTGGCTCGCTCTTTGTGGCTGGGCCATCACCGCTATCAAAAATGTTGTGTTCGGGACTTGTCTCTGACTCCGCTGGGGCTTAATCTTGGGGTATGATCAACTTATTGCTTTTAGTTTCCGCGACATTAAGTGCACCCTATGGGGAAGGATGTCCTACACCGTTAGAAAGAGTTCTAGACAACCGCCATTTGCTTGCTTCGGATCAGTGTAATGAAGCAGCAACCAAGGTTTGTCGGTTTTTGAGCGATGGGGGCGACGAACGCTGTGATAACGTGGAGCTGCGTGAGGTGGGTGAGCTTGGAAGTGAAGATTTTTTCCGCACTCACTTGCAAGGAAAAAACGTGGTGGTGCGGATTAAGCTCGCTGTGATCCCCTTGATTTTTCACCATGAATTCGCCCTGGTTTATAGGGGGGCTAATGGGAGAGAGGGAGAAGTGGGCGAAATTTATCAGGCGAATTCGCGTTTTACCGGCGGTTTTGGGACGGCGGAGCCCTTTCATTTCACTCTTTCGGACTGGCTAAACGGGCAAGGAAATGTCGCAGAACGGGCCGGCCTTAAAACTGCGTGGCAGGCTTATGCGCCGGGAAAAACAAGAATGACTGAGGCCAGAGTCAAGGAGTACTTGAATCAATTTTGGCGAATGTATCGAAAATTCAAAAAAGGCGGCTCTTATCTGACTGCAAGAAAAAAGGACCCTAGCACCCAAAAGAAGGTTCTCACGAAGCCTCAATGGGAGAGCCGAGTACAACAGGGATGCGAAGCTTATGCTGCACTTTTTGGATTGAGTTGCGACGATGTTTTAAAGAAGAGTTCGAAGCCCGTTCCCAAAGGACAAGAGAGCACATTGATATTTGAGTTTGCTATAGAGCCGCTCAACTGTGGACTTTAGGGGGGCGACAGTTTGCGGCCTGGCGTGAACTTAAAAACCATACTCGCATTAATTATCAGCCTAAGATTTTTGGTTCGCACCATTTGGTTTTTTATCGTAGGCTTTCTATTTAGGGGCGCAAGCGGTGTCCAAAGCGAAGCGATAGTCGGGCTTCGCTCCGGAGGCTATTTTCAGCGATTGGCGCGTCCGTGGCGATAGTGCTTTGTTCTTCGGCGGAGGTCCAAATTACCTTTAAAGCGTCAACCATAGGGGCTTTGCGAGCGTTGGTTCCAAGTTGGTTGTTACGGGCATGTGCAAGTTCGTGGGCCAAAACCAACCAAAAGGGAATAATAACTTTCGGATGCTGGTTGTTGGGGCCTGCCGCAGGCCCCGAGACGACCATATCGCTATCATTCCAAGTTCAGGGGACTTGCACATCACTGGCCGATGGGGGAAGCGGGTGACGCAAATTTCGCTGCTGGTTGGTCAAATCAAAGCCAACTTTTTCTTTCGCCTTTGAGTATTACTCTAAGGTTTCTTTCTCCAGAAAAAGTATGTTAGCGTCTACTCACTCATTATCACTTAGGGGTTCTTATGGGCAAAAGTAAGGTCTTTGTTGTTTTCTTGATGCTATTGACTGCTTTGGCTTTTTCCAGCTGCGATTCAGCGGAAGCGGAAGCGGAAGCGGAAGCGGAAGATGCTGGCTGCGCTGCCGGCACAACGAGTTGCGATGGTCAATGCGTTGATCTCACGACGAGTCACGCCAATTGTGGATCGTGTGGTACGGCCTGCACGGATGACGAGGTTTGTGAGCAATCAGAATGCAGCACTCAGTGTAGCGATGCTCTCACCGACTGCGCTGGTGCTTGTGTCGACTTGACAACGAACGACTCGCATTGCGGCGCTTGTGACAACGCTTGTGACTCAGGGGGGAGTTGCTCTGAGGGAGAATGTCTAGAAGCCTCAGGTTGCGATGCTGGATGGGCGGGGTGCACTGAAACAGATTTCAATAATAACGACAAAACTGGGGAGGAAGGCGTTATTCGTGCCGATATGAATCCTTTTCAGAACTATTCTCCTACTTGCATTAAATTAAAGGTTGGGCAAACGATTGTTATTGGTGCAACTCCAACGCATCCATTCAAGAAGCATTGTGCTCTTGATGGGGTCATGGATAGTCAAGACGGTCAATCGACCGATGTAACCCTCACTTTCGAAAGTGAGGGGTATTACAACTACGGATGTAAATTTCATGGAGGGATGAAAGGGAATATTCAGGTTGTGCCCTAGGGGTAGAGAACTGACTGTTGTGTGCCTGGGGGTGAAGTAATGGGAAATCGCTACGAACAATGGAGTTACTACGATTCTTGCCCGCTCGTGAGCCGGGCGAATACATCAATGCAAATCCGGTTTTGTGAATAGTTTTGTAGTTCCTTTAGAATGGCCGGTTGACCCACCCAACACGTCTTGTGAAAAGAGTGCCTTTCGCCAATGACGTAATTGTATTCATAAGGCCCCAGAGCGCTTAATTGCTGAAGAACCCGGGTTGTCTGCTCGAGGGTACTAGGTAAGTGTTCAAATGAGATCAACGGAATCGGCGTACTCAATGTTTCAAAGACCTTGGGCTCATTTCCTTCTACGTCGACTTTACAGTAGTGCGGTATACCAAATTGTTGAATTAAGGCGTCGAGCGTTGTTGTTTGAACATCAACCGAATGACTCCACCGGTTCACATTGGATTTGTGCTCGATCTCATTGAGTTTGCTGGTCCAATTCTCGTTAAGGCTGCTAATCATCAAATTGGTTGACGACAAGAAGAGTTTCTTCGGACCAATGGTATTTTCAATAGCTAGTTCCACCGGCGTAAACGGGCACAAATGAGATAGTAATTTGAGCCATCTAAAAAGATGCGGGTGGGGCTCAAGGGCGATGACCTTGCATCCTGCCGCGCTCATGCAGACTGAACGATTGCCAACATGAGCACCAATGTCGAAGCAGAGTTCATCTTCTTTAAGAAAGGTCTTATAAAACCGTTTCAAATTTCGAATTCGCAGGGGCGTCACGTAGTAAATAATAAGGGAACGTAGAATACCCAAGGAGCTTCCAAACATTATAAGACGGGCCTTTGTAATTTAAAGTTAATGATATCACAGGCAAAACTAAATAAGAGCAGGCAGAGCAGGGCCAGCTCCGCGCTAAGGATATAAGGAGCAATCCAACTGGCAAAAGGAGAGATAAAGAAAACAAGCGTTACCATAATCGTTCCGCAAATCCATTTTCCTCTTAGGGTTGGCGGTGGATTGAAATGAAACTCCGGTCGAATCCACTTAAGAGCAAGCATGGTTAAAACAAAGGTCGGTCGTACAAAGGGAATAGCAAGCAAATAGGATATAGTCTGGGT
>CAXGXL010000306.1:0-5181 GCA_964013555.1 uncultured bacterium | reverse complement strand
TCAGTTTCAGTCTCAGTCTCAGTTTCTGTTTCAGTTTCAGTCTCAGTCTCAGTTTCAGTTTCAGTTTCAGTTTCAGTTTCAGTTTCTGTTTCAGTTTCAGTTTCAGTTTCAGTCTCAGTCTCAGTCTCAGTCTCAGTCTCAGTCTCAGTCTCGGTCTCTGCTCCGGTCTCTGCTCCGGTCTCTGTTTCTATTTCTGAGTCTTCATTTTCAGCAAGGTCGCTGCTTTCTTCGCTCTGATTTGGAGCCGAGATATCCACGGGGAGGGGACTTTGTGGGGCCGCTTGGCTCGTTGTCTTTGAAGTTGGCCCCGGCTCGCAAGCAAAGATTCCCAAGGCGATAAGAATAGCGAAGAGGTGAAAAAGGTGGTGGTGCATCAAAAGTCCTCCTGTTATCCCATATTTCGGCGAATCAATGTTAAGGTTGCTTGTTTTTTGGGAGATGCGTATCTAGCGGGAGCAGAATCGTTGAAAAGGGAGGGGATTTTGGAAAGTTGCGGCTCGGACTGGATTTAAGATGGGGTTTTACGATGATTTGGAGAATGTTCTTGATTATATTGCAATGTCGGAATCGTTTGACGGTCGTCGTTTGATTGCTCGGCTCCATACCTATTTGCGTGAAGGTGCATCGCTTCTTGAGGTGGGAATGGGCGCAGGAAAGGACTTGGAGCTTTTATCCCGGCGCTACAAGGCAATTGGTTCAGACCGCTCTAGGGTATTTTTAGACCTGTATTGCCAAAAGTTCCCGTCGGCAGAACTTCTGGAGCTGGACGCGGCGAACCTTGAGTTAGAAGAAACATTCGATGGGATCTATTCCAACAAGGTATTGCATCATTTATCGCGTACTGAACTGATGCGCTCCTTTGTGCGTCAACATGCTATCCTAAATCCTGGGGGAATAGCGCTGCATAGCTTTTGGGCGGGGGTGGGGCAAGAGGAACATAACCAACTCTTGTATGTCTACTATGAAGAACGCGACATACGACGGCTAGTAGAGTCTCATTTTGAGATATTGGAGATGAAAAGGTACAATGAAATGAAGGTCGCGGATTCAATCTATGTTGTTTTACGTCGATTAAATGGGGTGAAATCGGTGGGGGAAACATTAGGATAGCTCTTCTAGCTCAAGAGAATATTTGGCGAGATGCGGTTTAGTGAGAAACCGAAAAATACCCAGGCTGATGCGGGGTGTCTATTCGATATATCTTTTTGTTTGGGATACGGGATAGATGCTGCGCAGAGTTTCGGCGAGACATTCTTGCCTAACGTGGGTCGAAAAGTAACGTACTGACATCAATGGAGTTTAGGGGGGGATGTCGATTATGGGGTATGGGCTTCGAGTAGGGTCCTGTATTTCGGGACTTTCTATGTCTGGGGCTGTTTAGACAAAGAGTTTTATGATGGGGAATTATTTTCTCGAGGGGGGCTTGTGATCTCCCCAGAGCCTGAATAGAAGCCTGCCAGGAGAATTTAGAATGATAAAAAGACTCGAAGCCAAGTCGCATAGGAATCTAGAAGAGCTTTTGCGTGAGATTGCATCAAACAAAACTCGACACGCCCGATTTTTGAATACGATTAGTATGGTGGAGTATATTGGGGCTCGAAAAATAATGAAGAGTCAGCATGCAGGCGAAATGGATATGGAGCTATTGACCCACCTTAACGAAGAGATTCGTCATGCATGGTTAGTAAAGCGCCTTGCGCAGCAAATCGATAAGAGTGTTACTAAGACGTACGCGCGAGAGAATTTACTTTGCGGTGTCGAAGCCGAAGCCTATATCCAAGAGCTTGATATGGCTGCAGAAAAGTCTCTAGAGGCAGGTGGTAGTTGTACAAATGGTTTAAGCCAGGGGTGGCTAAACTACCTCTATACCAGTCAATTGATTGAGGAGCGTGCCCAGGTGTTTTATGCGGCATATTCGGTGGTGCTTGACGAATTGGGGATCGGCCAGACACTTCAGTCCATCATGCGCGATGAATCAAAGCATTTGGCACAAATGGCCAAACGCATTGGGGAGGTAGACTTGCAGAGCAACTCACGACTCGCAGAATTACGAAGGATAGAGGAGTCAGCGTTTGGACGTTGGGTGGATGCTTTGTGGAATTCGCTTGAGAATGGATGACGGAAATTTTGTCGATGGGTCTCCAATGAAAGAAATAGGGAGTCCATGAAGTCTGAACAAAAATCACGGCCTATTTCCGTGATGATTCGGCGTTTTGGTGAATTGGCGAAGACGCAATTGCGATTGCTCGTCTTAGGGGTGTTTTTCTTGATCTTGGCTAGCTCCATGGGACTGGCCTACCCGCAAGCCATTCGTATGATCATTGACGAGGTTATCGGGGCGAAAAGTGAGTCTCTCATCGATCTGGCTGCACTTTCGATGCTGGTAATTTTCGCGGTCCAAGGGGTTGCCGGAGCATTGCGCTACTATCTTTTCACCACCGCCGGGGAGCGGATCGTTACTGAATTGCGCGATAGAGTTTTTCGTTCTGTTTTAGCGCAGGAGATTGGCTTTTTTGATGGGCGCCGGACTGGGGAGTTAATCAACCGACTTTCAGCAGACACTGGAATTTTGCAGAATACGGTAAGTGTCAATATTTCCATGGCACTGCGCTCTTTAGCGTCGGTGATTGGCGGTTTTGCGCTCTTATTGTACACATCTCTAACATTGACGCTGGCAATGATTGTGGTGGTTCCTCCGGTTGCACTGGGGGCTGTATGGGCTGGTCGCAAAATTCGAGCTCTTTCGCGAAAGAGTCAAGATGCGTTAGCGCTTGCTGGCGAAGTTGCCCAGGAGAACATCTCGGGAATTCGGACCCTTCGTTTGTTTGGTCGGGAAGACGAGGCGTCGGGCTTGTACCGTAGTGCAATCGAGACTGCTTTTGAACTTTCGCGACATCGAATCAAGGTCGTGGGGTGCTTTATGGCTGCTGCGTCATTTGCGGCTTACGCTTCGATTTCGGTGGTCTTGTGGCAGGGAGGCAAGCAGGTTCTTCGGGAGGAGCTTTCCGTAGGCGGTTTGACCTCGTTTATTCTCTATACGCTTATTGTTGCTTTTGCATTGAGTACCTTAGGGGGACTTTGGGCTGATTTTATGCGGGCAGTAGGGGCCGGTGATCGGGTCTTTGATCTGATGGACAGGCTTTCGGGCATTCCGAATCGAGGAGGGGAGGAAATTGCACAGATTCAGGGAAGTATTGGATTTTCAGGGGTTTATTTTGCTTATCCTACACGTTCTGAGGTCCCGGTTCTCATTGGATTAGATTTGGCATTGGCACCTGGAGAAATGGTGGCTCTGGTGGGGCCAAGCGGGGGTGGAAAGTCGACAATCGCGGCGCTTGTTTCTAGGCTCTACGATCCCGACGCTGGCACCATCACACTAGACGGGAGAAATTTGAGGCAGCTGGACCCTACTTGGCTGCGAGAACAAGTAGGCGTGGTGGCCCAGGAGCCGATTTTATTTTCGACGTCTGTTGCGGCCAATATTAGATATGGCAATCCCACCGCATCCGACGAGGAGGTTGCTCAAGCGGCTATGGTGGCCAATGCACATGAATTCATTAATGATTTTCCTCAGGGATATGAAACCTTAGTTGGAGAGAGGGGAATTCAACTATCCGGTGGCCAAAAGCAGCGAGTAGCAATAGCCCGAGCAGTTTTGAAGGATCCAAGGGTTTTGATTTTGGATGAGGCCACCAGCGCTTTGGATACTGAAAGCGAATTTTTGGTTCAGCAGGCACTTGAGAGATTGATGAAGGGACGAACGACACTAATTATCGCTCATCGCCTTTCTACGGTGAAGCAAGCAGACCGTGTGATCGTCATTGATGGTGGAAGGATCGTGGAAGAGGGGAGTCATTTGCAGTTATTGGAACAAGGTGGTGTCTACGGGCGTTTGGTTGACAGGCAATTAAACGGACCGATGTCGCCGGCGTAAACCGGTGTAGACGGCTAGATATCTAGGGGTCGGGGATAAAATGGACGCTTTACGTTGCAGCATTGGGTTATTTCTGCGATAGGATTCTCGGTTTACTATGGGAGAAAGTGCATGATTGCATGGAAAAACTTAATAATTATTGGAGTTTTGGGACTAATTCCAAGCACTGCTTTAGCGACTCTAGAGTTTCCGGCTTCGCTTGAGGAAATTCTATCAACTACGAGGGCGTCTTATAATCGCCAAGAGCGACCCATTGTAGTTTTTGACGTAGACGGGACTCTTTTTGACAATCGCCCGCGAATTTTGAAGATTTTACAAGACTACGCTCAGAGCGAATTAGAAGATGTTCGACCTAAACTTGCTAATAAAATCAAGGTCTTAAATCTAGACGATATCAAATTCCATATAACGGACACCCTAAAGGGCATCGGGATCAAGGAACAAGCGGTTATTACCAATGCAGTAGTGTTTTGGTCGGAGAGGTTCTTTTCTGATGAGTACTTGCAATATGACGTTCCAACACCGGGTATTGTGGACTACGTGCGAACCCTCTATTCGAATGGAGCTCGGATTGTTTATCTTTCTGGCCGTGATGCTCCCCGCCAACTGCTGGGTACCGTAAAAATGCTGCGCGATAATGGTTTTCCTATCGGGATTCAAGGTTCCGAATTGATTATGAAACCGTCGGCCCAAACTCAAGACGCTATGTTTAAGCAGCGAATTACGGCATATTTGCGACACTACGGAAAAGTCGTGGCGGCATTTGAGAGCGAGCCAACCAATATCAATGTTTATCGTCGAGCTTTTGGTAAAGCCACTTGCGTGTGGTATGCTACAAACTTACGGCCGAATTCGCCCCCCCTTCTTCCTGAAATTGTTGAGATAAAGAGCTTCGAGAAAATAAGAATCAAAGAGCTCGAACCGGTAGCTCAGGTCATTGAAACCGAGACGCCGGATGTGAAGGTTGCTGATCCGGTAGAACCCTCGGAGGAAGATCCGGCTAGCGAACCGACTCCCGCACTGGAAACAGGTGGTAGAGTTTCCCCATCTCAAGACCCTTATTAGGCTTGAAGGTCTTCTCCCTTAGTTTTTATTTTATCTGAGCGGCTAGCTGCGCACAGGTTAGAGCCCAACGATCTTTAACCAGTGGAGATAGCCAGGTACGGATTGTTTCAAGCCGCTTCTCAATGGGGGTTGCTAGTTGTTTGTGGCGGCTTTCCAGTTCGGTGGGAAGCCCGTCGATTTTA